>CAIPYM010000023.1 GCA_903869345.1 uncultured Pseudomonadota bacterium | reverse complement strand
CCCCAGCCCCCCTTCCAACCACGCTCCGAAAGGCCTCCCCATGAACACGTGCACGGTTTTGCAACGAGCTCGGCCCGATGTTTTGGCGATGCCGGTCTACCCCTCGGCCCGGTCGCTCGCGAACCTGGCCGGACCCGTCACGCTGCCCTTTAAGCCAGCGTCGCTTTAACCCCCGGAGGGACGCCCTTGCGGAAGGGGTTGGGGGCGAAGACTTCGGCAAGCGCCGTGCCGAGGTCCTCAAAGATCATCGGCCAACCCTGGGCGGGATCGATCGTGCGCCGAACGTGGATCATGAGGCTCGCGGCTAAGCCCCCCGCCAGACCATCAATGAAGTCGTCCAAATCTTCTGACCGAGCCCCCTGCCCCGCATCGTGCCCGACCAAGAACGCCTTGCGGAAAGCGTCGTAGGGATCGGTGAAGGGGACGTATTTCCAGAACTTGCGACCCTCGACACTGATCCCAACGCCCAAGGGTCCGGCTTGATCCGCCGCTGTTTTCACCGTGCTGCCCGCGCCGTTCACGCCCACCTCGTTCATGCGGCCAACGAGGATTTCCAAAAGCGCTCGCCCAAGGACGAGTCCCGTGTCCTCCCACACAACGTGGCTGGAGGAGAGCTTGGTCGCCCGGAACTTTCCACGAACGCTGAAACCCGCTGCGGTAGCAAGCTTGGACAGCAAAGGCTCAACACCACGCACGTCAATGGAATCCGCCACCTCACACGCAAAGCTGTTTTCAAAGCGCTGGCCAAAATCAATTTCGATCTCAACGCCGCTTTCGGCCGTGCCGCGCCGGACGTGCGCGTAATTCAGGTCTTTCGCCAAAACGACAATAGGCTGCGTGCCGTCGTGCGAGGTGGGTATCGCCGAAACAGGAACCCCGCCCGAGGACGGCGGCATGTACATCCGGGACAGCGCAATGCCGAGGGAGCGGTAGACGCCCTCCCACGTGTGGTGCGCGTCTTCCAGGGCACAGACCAAAACGTTGATCTCCAGCCCCGCGCCTTCGGCAAACCCCTGCAGCAGGTCCACAAGCGGCTTGCCGGAGGACAGTTGCTCGCACCGCAAACCGAGAAACCAGGGCAGATCATGGGTGGGAATGGCTTTGATTGTGGACTTCGGCGAGGTGGATTTTTTCACCGACACTTCCGCACTGCCATCATCAATCATCCCGAGCGCGGCGGCCTCGGTCTTTTGCAACGGAAACGCCGCGACCTTGGCCCCCAAGAACCGCCCGAGGGCCCCCCAATCCTCGCTCAGCCAATTCAGATGAATCGAACACCCCAGCCGCCAAGCGATATGCTCAACCATGTGCGAGACAAAATCATTCGGCGTGACGATGCTCTTGTCGGTGACGGCACCAAAGTGGAGGTCAAGAGATGGTGACATGGGCACAACCTATAAAACGCCTTTTGTAGATGGAAGGTCTGCTCCCTCGCGGCGGAGAGCTTGGCGAAGGGCGCGACCTGTGGCTTTAAAACACGCCTCGATCATGTGGTGCGCGTTGGTCCCCGTCACGTTGACATGCAAAGACGCACCAAGCGCCGTAGCCAACGACATAAAGAAATGTGGGACCATTTCCGTGGGCATCTCGCCTACCATGAGCGCGGGGAAAGAGCCTTCGAACGCCGCGAAGGGTCTTCCGGAAAGATCAATCACAACCTGAGCAAGGGCCTCATCAAGAGGCGTCGTGAATCCAAATCGTGCGAGGCCTTTTTTATCGCCAAGCGCTCCGCGCAAGGCCTCACCCAAAGCCAAAGCACAGTCTTCAATGGTGTGGTGTGGGTCCACCTCCAGGTCGCCTTTACACTGAAGGCAAAGGCCGAATCCGCCATGCGTCGCAATTTGGCTGAGCATATGATCAAAAAAGCCAATGCCTGTCGCAATATCGAGAAAACCGGGAGAATCAAGATTCACCGTCACGTCAATTTTGGTTTCTTTCGTCGCACGACGCACCGAAAACAAACGCGGGGTTGTCCCTGGTTGATCCTTGGGCACGTCCACCCCTAACGCGCGGAGCACAATGTCATTCTGCTCGGGTGAGCCCAGCGTGAAGCGCACGGTGTTGGGAATCAGGGTATGACGGTTGCGGATCAGAATCCCAAAACGCTTGAGGTGCTCCATCAATGCGCTCGAGTCAGACGTCTCGGCCAACACGAAATTGGCTTGGCTCGGAAAGACTTTTTTGATCCACGACGATCGCGGCAAGAGGTCCGTCATGCGGACGCGTTCGGCGATCAAGATTTTCTGCCGTTCCAAACTTTGGAGCAAACCTGCCGGACTGAGGGCATCTTTTGCTGCACGAATGCTCGTTTGCGTCAAGGGATAGGGGGAAAGAATACGACGTAACGCCTCAATCAATTCCGGCAAAGCCAAGACAGCGCCAAGGCGTTCTCCGGCCAAAGCGTAAGATTTGGAAAGAGTGCGCAAGATGACAAGATTCGGATGGGCCACCAAGTCTGGCACAAATCCCTTGGGATTATCCGAAAAATCAACGTAGGCTTCATCCATCACGATCAAGCTCTTACCCTCGCGACTCTTGCAAAGGGCTAACACGTCCTCACGGCGCAAAACGTGCCCCATGGGTGCGGTCGGTGAGGGAATAAAGATAAGCTTTGTTTCCGGCGTACACGCTGATTCAAGCGCAGGAAGATCAAGCTGCCAGCCAACCGCAGCCCGTAATGGCACACGCTGGACAGCAGCTCCTTGCGTCGCTGCGTACACTTCATACATGCCATACGTGGGGGGACAAATGAGAATCGAATCCACCCCTGCACGGCAAAAAAGACGCATCAAAACGTCCATGCCTTCATCGCTGCCACGCGTGATCAGCAGCTGATCCGGCAACACACCGTAAAGGGTCGCAAGACGTCTCCGTAAGTCAGCTGGTTGCGGGTCGGGATAACGGTTGAGGGGTTCCAGGGCTCCCAAGGGTCCAAAGGGGGACCAAGGTCCTTCGTTCGCATCCAGCGGCAAGGTGGGCACAAACGCCCCCGCTTCGGTCCTCGCCGAGCCATAGGCCGCAAAGGATTGCAAATCGGGGCGGATCAGATCACGGAGCCAAGACATGCGAACATTCCTTGATGAGACAACAACAGCCATTCGCGTGAGCGTCAAGCTCACTTGCAAGGGCAGACATTGTGCAAGGGGGCGCGGAACGCTTCAAGCCCCACAACGGCCAAATCCAGTCCGAGCGAGTCGATGAGCACGCCGTCCATGTCCCAAAGGACGACTTTGAGGGGGAGGGGCTCGCGTAAGGACTCCGGGGTCGTCATCACACCACCTTATGAGGTTAGAAAGAATCGCCTGGTTCCCAAAACGCACGATGCGATCACCGCGCTCTTCCCGAAAGGCCGTGCGCTACCGCCCTTGCCTAGGCAAGGGCGTTGGCGTCTTGTAAGTTCGGTCAAGCCTTTGGGCAAGCGCCCTGTTGTCGCTCCGCTCCTTGGACCTGATGATGGAGAAGTCGCAGAAACGTGTTCTTTTCGTCTCCCCCCCCTGCCCCCGCGTCCGCAAGCGCTGCTGCACCCGAGGAATCGCCCAGGGCCTCTGGCGGATGGTTGGCGCGTTTGCGGTCCGGCCTCAAGCGTTCCAGCGATACGCTGTCATCAGGCCTCAAGAACGTTTTCGCGCGGCGGACGCTGGATCAAGCCGCGCTGGAGGAGCTGGAAGACCTTTTGATTCAGGCCGACCTCGGCCCGAAACCGGCGGCACGGCTTGTGAAGGACCTCGGCGCCACGCGGCTCGATAAAACCGTGACGGATGCGGAGGTCCGCGCGATTTTGGCCGAATCCCTGGCCTCCATCCTCGCCCCGTGTGCGAAGCCCCTTGAGATCGACCCCACCAAGAAGCCCTTTGTGGTCCTGATGGTCGGCGTAAACGGCAATGGAAAAACAACAACCGTCGGCAAACTGGCCCATGGGTACCGTGAACAAGGCCTGAGTGTTCTGTTGGCCGCCGCTGATACCTTCCGCGCCGCTGCGGTCGAGCAGCTTGTCGCCTGGGGGGAGCGCACGGGGTGCCCTGTTGTCGTGGGCCCGCCCAAGGGGGACGCCGCTGCCGTGGCGTTCCGCGCGTACGAGCAAGCCCGCGCCGAGGGCCGGGACCTGTTGCTGGTGGACACGGCAGGACGGCTCCACACGCACGACAACCTGATGCAGGAACTCGCCAAAATCGGGCGCGTCCTGAAGAAGATTGACCCGGAGGCCCCTCACGCGACGCTGTTGGTCCTGGACGCCACAACGGGCCAAAACGCGCACGCGCAAGTGGAGACTTTCAAGGCCCTGACGCCGATCTCGGGCTTGATCGTCACCAAGCTTGATGGCTCGGCCAAGGGAGGCGTGCTGGTCGCCCTCGCGGATCGGTTTGGCCTGCCCATCGTGGCGGTCGGCGTCGGCGAGGGCGTGAGCGACCTCCGCCCCTTTGACGCCACGGCGTTCGCACGGGCCTTGGTGGGGTTGGAGGACGATCGTCAATCCAAACAAGAACTCGACATGTCGTGCAGGGGCGATGAGGAACCGTCTACCTAAAAGTTGAGGACGTCCTTTCCTCCTTGCACGGCGGGATTCCCTCTCCCCTCGAGGGAGAGGGTCAGGGTGAGGGGGCTT
>CAIPYM010000022.1 GCA_903869345.1 uncultured Pseudomonadota bacterium | reverse complement strand
CGCTTGAGGGCGCAAAAAGCCTTTTGCAAGGGGGGAACGATCACACGACTCCCCTCGAACACGAGGTACCCGTGTTCGAGGCAACCACCCTGTTTTACAACCGGATGGCTCACCGCCCAACATAGGAGGAGGGGAGAGGGAGTCACGCCGCGATTCCTTCATGGCCTGTACGTCGCCTGATCCATGACTCATTTTATCTAAGTCCCGCTTTCATCTGCTGTGGGCGTCAGCGTGAATCGTACGACGGTGTTGGCGTTCGGGGTAACGCCGCTGACATCGAGGCGAAGTTGCTCGCCCGTGTGCGCGTACGTGCGGGCATCCACCGGATCCCACCCGAGGGGCGGCAACGTCCGCTTGTAAAACGTGTAAACCTCGTCCACGTCCACGGCCCCTTCCGCGGTGGCCTGGACGATTCGCCCAACGGGTGTCGCGAATAACAGCCCCTCGTTCCGCACGGGCGTCAGCCCTGGGGGTAACGGCACCGTGTCCAAGGGCGGGTCCAAACGAGCCGAAGGCGGTTTTTCGGAGACCCCTGCACATCCCCCAACGCCCCCCAGAGCAAGAATCGCCAAGGTCAGAAGGGGAAGGATTGAGCGTCGCATCATGCCCTCAGTCTTTAGAGGGGTTGCCCCACGAAGGAAAGGGAGCTTGGAGCATCCCCCCTGTAGCCGCAGATGTCCTCACGGGCCTCCAATCGTCGGCAGGCGTTCCCGCCGCAACGTGACGCCGACGGATTCCGTGTCCGGCAGACAGCCAGGTTTTTCAAGCCGCACCGTCACGCGCCGCACGAGGGAATCGCTGAGCACGTGGGCCGCGACACGTTCGGCCAGCGATTCCAACAACAGAGACGGGGGGTCTTTTGGCAGGTCCTCACGCAAAAACCGGACGATGGCTGCGTAATCCATAAACGTGCCCCGCGTAGCGTGGACCCATCCGGGGTCGGGAACGGCCGAGATTGCCTCGCACGTGACGCTGATCACGACCGTTTGCGGCGAGGCGCGTTCATGCGCCGAGACCCCAACGCGAAGGGGCACCGCGCAACGGTCCACAAAGATTCGCAAAAGATCGGGCTTGCTCATCAGAACCCATAGATGAAAGAGGCTTGCACGCGGTTCAAAATCCCTGCCTTGTCGTTTTCCTGAAGCCGCCAGCCACGGATGTACTCCACGCCGACTTTGTAGGTGCTGAACGGCTCCCATATCAGGTTCACATGCCCCGAGGCCACGGCTTTGTTGAGGTAGGCCGTGTTGGAAGGGATTTTGCTCGTGGTATTCTCAAGGATCGTCGCGCCCCCAAACACGTTGGAGCGCCAGTGGTCGGACCATACGTGCTGGTACCCAACATGGCCCCCGTAGGCCACGATGGTCTCCAGCTCACCGTTCGTGACAACGTTGCCCAAGGAATCCGTGGGGTTGGTCGCAGGCCCACTGATCGCCACGTCGTAAATGTACCGTCCGATTCCGTCGCCGTAGATCGCGTCGTAAACGACCGCGTCTTTGTCCCCCACACGCTGTTTGCCCCCCACGGCCAGGCCGTACCCGAACGTTGAGCTCGCCCCCACCTTGGTCCCCGTCGCGTCGTACCGCGCAGTGTTCAACGAACGCCCGAGCGCTCGCACGGCCACGTGACTGCCGGGATCGTACGTGTAGACCGCGCGAAGGACCGTGTCGGGCCACCCGTTCGCGGCGTGCTCCCCCGAATCGGTCGCGAAGAAATCCCCGTAGGGGTTCTCCAGCGACCCGGCCACGGTCCACCCCGATCCAAGCGCGCGCGTCGCCCGAATCTGGCCCTGACGGACAAAGAGCAACCCGGCGGGGCCCAGGTAATCCAACGTCTCGGGCATGGCGTCCGTATCCATGAACGTGGTCCACGTCTGGCCCGCGAGGACCGGTCCCACCTCCCCGTAAGCGTGGCGCACCTGCGGCGCAAAGCCGTTGGCCACAAGCGCACGCGTGTTGGTGGGCTCGTTGTAAAAGTCCGCTTCGATGTAGGTCTTCATGGGCCCGAGATCGGTGGGCGTTCGCGTCTCAAGGTGCAGCCGCGTCTGACGGGCGTGGAAACGTGTGTCGACGCTTTGATTTCGAACGTCCGCTGAACCCGTCAAGGGAATCCGTGCGAACTTCGCGAAATCCGCACCGTAGCTTTGTCCCACGTCCGTGATCGCGTCGAGCTTTATTGTCCCCCCTAATTTCACCGACGTGGACGTGCCCGGAATCGCGAACGAGCCGGGGAACGCCCCTGGGACAAGCACGGAGAGTTGTTGCTGCACCGGGGACTCCCTCGATTCCGGGCGGGAAGGCGTTGCGGAAGCGCTTTGGACCTCAGCCCCTCGAATGACGAGTGTTCCCGAGGAAGGGGCTGGGGCCTCGACAGGTGTGATCGTCGATGCCGTTTTGGACGCGGCTTGCGCTTGTTCAAGCCGTTCAATCTTCCGCATCAGCGCCCGCACCTGATTCTTGAGCGCGGTCACTTCAGCCTTGGTCACCGCGCCGGTGTCCGCCTCCGTGATCGATGCCGCCAACGCCGCACCGGAATCCGCGCCACCGTTCAGCAAAAAGGCGAGCCCCGCCAAAATTCCCCACGTCCAGGGGTGTCGGTTGCTGGGGCGCATGGCACAATCCTCCGTGTTAGGAGCTGAATCAGGCACCTGGCGGTTGTAATCGAAAACCCGGCGGAAGGAAACAACCCGTATCCTCCCCTTTCCTGTCGGGGCTCATAACCCACGGGAGAGCCCCTCTTTCCAGCACCTTGCCCCCTGCCCTGCCCCCTATCCTGATTGCAAAAGCCGAAGACTGGAATCTTTCTCAAACAGGTACAGAAGAACCCGAAGGGCGTGGCCACGAAGGGAGGTCAACGCAGGGTCGTCTTCAAGCAGGCGGCGAGATTCCGCCCGCGCCTCGGCCAGAAGGTCCTCGTCCCGCACCAAGTCGGCCAGGCGAAACACCGGCAAGCCGCTTTGCCGTGCGCCGAGCATCTCGCCAGGGCCGCGTAGCCGCAGGTCTTCCTCGGCCAAGCGAAACCCGTCCTCCGTCGCGCGGGCCATCGTGAGCCGCGCCTTGGCCACCGCTCCCAGGGGACTCGCGTACAGCAACAGGCAGGTCGAAGGTTCACTCCCCCGCCCGACACGTCCCCGCAGCTGGTGCAGCTGAGCGAGGCCAAACCGCTCGGCGTGTTCGATGACAATGATCCGTGCACCGGGAACATCGACCCCAACTTCCACAACGGTCGTCGCCACAAGGACTCGTAAGCGCCCCTCGGAAAACGCCTCCAGCGTGCGTTCACGCTCGTCCGAGGGAAGGCGACCATGCGCGAGCCCCACGTGCTCCGCCCCCCAGAGGGTTGCCAACTGCGCCGCGCGGTCCGTCGCGGCCGCCAGATCGAGGCCTTCGGTTTCCTCCACAAGGGGACAGATCCAGTACGCCTGAGCCCCTTGCGCTACCGCGCGGCCCACCCCCGCGATCACCTCATCGAGGCGCTGAAGGTCCACGGTGCGCGTGTCAATGGGGCGACGACCCGCCGGTTTCTCGGTGAGGCGCGTCACGTCCATGTCACCATAGGCCGTCAGCGCGAGGGTGCGCGGAATGGGTGTGGCGGTCATGGCCAAAACGTCCACCCCCTTCCCTTTCTCAATGAGCCCAAGGCGTTGGTGAACGCCAAAGCGATGCTGCTCGTCCACCACGACAAATCCCAGATCGGGAATCGTCACCTCGTCCTGAAACAAAGCGTGCGTCCCCACGGCCAGGCGCGCACGCCCCTCCGCCAACGCTACCCGCGCGGCGCGGCTTTCGTCGCGGCCCCCGCGCCCCACGACCAGCGCGACCTCCAACCCTAGGGGACGCACAAGGTCCGTGATCCGCGCATGATGTTGGCGTGCAAGAATCTCGGTCGGAGCCATCAGGACGGCTTGGCCACCGGACTCCGCGACTTGCAGCATCGCCAAAAGCGCCACGATCGTTTTGCCCGCCCCAACGTCGCCCTGAAGAAGCCGTACCATCCGGCGCGACGAGGCGAGATCCTCCCCGATGGACCGCAGCGCGTCCTCTTGCCCCGCCGTCAACGTGAAAGGCAAGGCCTGCCGCAGCGCGGTCTGCCAGAGCCCCGTGCCCGGACGAGCCGCTCCGCTGGCTTGCCGATGACGCCGCCGCACAACCGCCAACGCCAACTGATCGGCCAGCAGTTCATCGTACGCCAAACGTTGACGCGCGAGATCAGTGGCCTCGGGCGGAAGGCCTTCTCCTACCGCGCCCTCAATCTTGGCCTCTTCGTGCGGTGCGTGGTGGTGCACAAGCCGCAGAGCTTCCGCAAACGTCGGCCACGTGCGCGCGTGAAGAATCGTCTCCGTCTGCCATTCGGGCAAGGGCGGCACGCGGGCCAACGCCTCGCGGAGAGCTCGACGAATCTGCCCACGGCTGAGACCCTGCGTCAGAGGGTACACAGGATCAAAAGCGGGAATGATCCCCGCGCGTTCAACCGGCAGCGCATAGTCGGGATGGCTCATTGTCCAGCCGCCCTGGAACCGCTGCAAGAGCCCGCTCACCACCACAGGGCGGTCCGTGGGGTACATCTCCCCCAGGTAATCCCGGTACCCGCCGAAATACGTGATGACAAGCGGCGTGCCGCCCGGATCTTCGGCAAAGATGCGGTAAGGCCGACCAGGCCTTTTGGGCGGCGCGTGCTCGGTGATGCGCAACGTCAACGTCGCCACGCGCTCGGGATCCGCGTAGCGAAGAGCGGGGTGGTAGCGACGGTCCACCACATCCACCGGGCGGTGAAAAAGGAGGTCCACGATTCGCGTCCCGCAAAGGCGGGCGTAAAGCCGCGCTCCCTTCGGACCGACCCCCTTCAGGCCGCTGAGGTCCGCAAACAAAGGCGCAAGCGAGGCTGGGCGCATTGCGAGGTGACTCCTGAGTTCTTTGCCGACGTCCCCCTGTTCTAAGAAGAGCGCCTGGCCGACTGCGCGGCTTCTAAAACTTCGCTCTGAACAGAGGACAAATGAACCCCTGTCAGCTCGGCATCGGTGATGTCCACATCCGTTAAATTACATCCTTCCAGATCAGCGTACGCTAAATCGGCCCGCGCCAAAATAACACCCCGAAGATTGCTTCCCGCCAAATTCACGTACCTTAACGAAGCACCCGTGAGATCGGCGTTCAACACCCTTTTCCCCTCAAGAACAAGGGGCTCAAGAACAACATTTTGCAAATTGGCATGGTTGAAAATAGCCCCTTGAAAGGATGAACCGCGCATGTCGGCCCCCGACAAATGGGCCGAACGAAAATCCGCCCCCTGCATATCCACCGCCTGAAGCGCAGCCTCACCGAGGTCGGCCATGTAGAAAAGAGTCCCACGGGCTTTTGCCATGGTTAACCGCGCACGGCGAAGAACGGTGATGCCGCGCAAATCACACCCGCTCAGATCCAAACGAAGGCCGCTCTGTCCCTTTGTTTCAATCCACGTCTGATGCTGGGAAAGCCTTTCACGCAACGACAGGGCAATCTCCCGGAGGGGAACGCCCTCTTCCGCACTGGTCAAAGCCCCTGTCAAATCAGCTTCTTCGAGATGAGTATCGTTACAGATAACATTCATAAGAATCGCGTCTTGGAACCGCGCACCTTCAAAATGGGACGCCGTCAAATCCGCACCTTCGAGATCCGCGCCACGAAAACTCGCCCCGCGCATGTTGGCATGGGTCAACGTGGCCCCGTGCAAAAGGGCATCGTTAAAAATGCTGTTCGTCCCAACAACCCGCGAAAGTTGAGCAAGGGACAAATTGGCTCCGCTTAAATCCGCCCCTGAGGTATTGGCCGAGCGAAACTTTTGCGTGTACGCGAAATCATCCCGACCCAGAAAAGCGATTTTCTCTTCCCGAAGATCCGCCCCCGTCATGTTCGCTTTCATCAACCGAGCACGTTTCAGACTCACGCCGCGCATGTCAGCCCGAACCAGGCTTGCGTTGCTGAGGTCGCTCTCGTCCAGGTTAGCCCCAAAGAAAAGGGTGTGATTGAAACGTCCATTGGCCAATGAAGCTCGGGTCAAAACAGCACCCGTCATGTCCGCATGGGAAAAATCGCGTCCCTCGAAGGAGAGACCCGACAGATCGCTATGAGCCAGCACAGCCCGCGCACCGCCGAGACGTGCCGTGCGGAACATCTCGTGCTTACGCGCACTCGCGTCCAACGTCGCCTGATCCAAGCGTGTCAACAAAGGAGGGGACATCGGGAACAATCCAACAGAGAAACGATTCTCAGTTCCCACAGGAAGGGGTTGCATCATGCCCAAGGGCCATCGTTTAGGCTAGATGCAAAACGACACAAAAAATCGTGACCGAGTCCCCTTGCCGCCTCCGGGCACGTTATGGTCCAAAGAGAGCTTCGAGCCTGGGGCTTTGAACGCCTGAAGCCGTTTGACGAGGACCGAATCATGCCTTTTCACGCCGAATCGCTTTTACTGAAGACCCTGGCCGAACGCGGGTTCATCCACCAGTGCACGGACGAGCAGGCGCTGGATTCCCGCGCTGCTGCCGGACCCCTCGTCGGGTACGCCGGGTTTGATATGACCGCCGACAGTCTGCACATCGGAAATCTCGTGAGCCTCATGACTCTCCGCCGGTTTCAGCAAGCCGGGCATAAACCCATTGTGCTTTTGGGCGGTGGCACCACGTCCGTCGGGGATCCCTCGGGGCGCGACACCACCCGTCCCACGCTTTCGTCGGATCAGATTGCGGCGAATCAAGCCAGCATTCGCGGCCTTCTCGGGCGGTTTGTGACGTTCGGTGAAGGCCCCACGGACGCGATTCTGGTGGACAACGCGGATTGGCTGGAATCCCTCGCGTACCTACCTTTTCTGCGCGAGGTCGGGCGGCATATCACCCTGAACCGCATGCTCACGTTCGATTCGGTGCGCTTGCGCCTGGAGCGGGAACAACCCCTCACGTTCCTCGAATTTAATTACATGATCCTGCAGGCTTACGATTTTGTGGAGCTGCACAAGCGCCACGGGTGCGTGGTTCAGATGGGCGGCTCGGACCAATGGGGCAACATCGTTGGTGGCGTCGAGCTGGGGCGGAAGCTGGTGGGGGCCACCCTCTTTGGTCTCACGACGCCCCTCATCACGACGGCCTCGGGTGCCAAGATGGGCAAGACCGCGCAAGGGGCCGTCTGGCTGAAGGCCGAGCGCCTCGCGCCCTACGCCTACGCGCAATTTTGGCGCAACACGGAAGACGCGGACGTGGGCCGATTTTTGCGGCTCTTCACGGACCTCCCCCTTGAAGAGATCAAGCGCCTGGAATTGTTGCAAGGCGCGGAGATCAACGCGGCCAAAAAAGTCTTGGCCTTTGAAACCACAGCCCTTTGCCACGGGCGCGCCGCCGCCGAAGCCGCCGCCAGCACCGCCGAGGCGACGTTCGCGCAAGGGGGGGTCGGAGAGGATTTGCCAACGTTCACGCTTGCGCCGGGGCAAAGCGCCCTGGTGATTGACGCCGCCGTCGCCGTGGGACTCGCAACCTCTCGGGGCGAGGCAAAACGCCTGATCGAGCAAGGGGGCCTTCGCCTGGGGGAACGCGTCGTCACGGACATCGGAGACCGACTCGCCGCCGAGGACCTCCCCCCCGGCCAAACGCTCCGCCTCAGCGCGGGCAAAAAGCGCCACGCAGTGATCAAAAGGGAGAGGTAACGGCCTCGGCATGGCCCCTCACGACGACGCAGGAAGACACCCGTCATCAGCGGGCCCGAATCTTGACGGGCAGCAAGCAACGGAAACGAAAAGAACTTTAAAATTCGTGATTCCTGTGGTAGAGTTTACGCGTTAACTTCGCGAATCGCCCACGGTGGAGACCGTTCGCTATGGCTTTTTTACTGCCCCAACACATTAACAAGCAGTACACGTTCCTCCGCGACGTGCGCCCGGCGTCCGTGCGATTCAAGGATTTTTGGGGCCGAACCGATATTCTGGGAATCACGGCTATCATGGCCGCGTTCGCGTTTGTGTTCCTGATCCCCTTCGGCCCCTATGCCGATCTGGGAGCCTTCCTCCTCTACAGGTATCACCGCTGGGTCCATCAACAAGGCTTCCTTCTCCCTTTCAAACTGCCCAAGTATTCCGGCCTTAAGGACCCGCATGACCCCGTTCCGGGTTCGGCCAAGGCCGGAAAAGCGGCAGGAATCCTGTACCTCGGCAACTTTGCCCTGAAGGAACATAAGGAAAACGGGAAGGAGCTTTGGCTCACCAACACCGACGCGCGAACGCATATCTTGTACCTCGGCACGACGGGCTCCGGCAAAACCGAAGGGCTGAAATCCATTGTGACCAACTCGTTGGCGTGGGGGTCCGGGTTTGTGTACGTGGACGGTAAGGCCGACACGGATTTGTGGGCGTCGCTGTACGCCTTGGCGCGGCGGTTTGGACGCGACGACGACGTGCTGCTGTTGAATTACATGACGGCGAACTCGGACGATGGTGCCGTATCCAACACCATGAACCCGTTTGCCACGGGCTCGGCCTCTTACCTCGCCAACATGCTCATCAGCCTCATGCCGGATGCGGGCGGCGATAACGCGATGTGGAAAGAGCGCGCCGTCGCCCTCATGTTCGCGCTTATGCCCGCGCTCACGTGGAAACGTGAAAATCAGGGCCTTTTGCTCGACGTGGGAGTCTTGCGCGAGTACATTGAAATGCCTGCCATTGTGCGGCTTGCACGCGACCCGCATTTGCCCGAGCGTGTCATTCGCGGGCTTCAAGGTTATCTCAACACCCTGCCAGGTTATGTGGATGCGGCGTTTGACGACGAAGGGAATGAACGCCCGCCCTCCCCCGATCAACCGATGTACGATCTCCAAGTGGCACGGCAACAACACGGCTACTTGTCCATGCAATTCACGCGGTCCCTGCAGTCGCTCGCGGATGAATACGGGTACATCTTCAAGGCCCAGCTCGCGGACGTGGACGTTCTGGACATTGTGCTCAACCGGCGAATCCTCATCGCGCTGATCCCCGCTTTGGAGAAATCCGGTGACGAAGCGGCCAATCTCGGAAAGATCATCTCGGCCAGCCTCAAGGGTATGATGGGATCTACGCTCGGCAACACGGTGGACGGGTCGTGGGAAAACGCAATCAGCAGCAAGCAAACGTATTCCTTGTCCTCGTTTATGACGGTGTTTGACGAAGTCGGGTACTACACCGCGCCAGGGATGGCGGTTATGGCCGCGCAAGCACGGTCGCTTGGGTTTTCGCTTATTTTCGCGGCGCAAGATTTGCCGTCGATGGAAAAGCGCGTCAAGCAAGAGGCGCAATCCATTCTCGGTAACTGTAACCTCAAGATCTTCGGCAAAATCGAAGACCCGATGGACACCAAAAAGTTTTTCTCCGAACACGTTGGGACGGACTGGGTCGTGGAGGCCAAGGGTCTGTCCGCGCCCACCTCCACCGTCTCCAGCTTGTTCATGACGTTGCCGTTCTACGATGACCGAACGGGCGGCGGCCCCACGTCCCGCGCCCGCGCGGGCCACAAGGACTTGCGCAAACAGCGCGAAGGTCAGGCCGTCATGTTGTTCGCCGAATACATCGTGGCCGCGCGGCTTTTCCATGCCGTCGCTGACAAGGTGAAAGCCTTGCGCGTTCAAAAACTCCTTCCGATGCCCGCGAGCACAACGGCCACCGCAGGACGGGACCGCGCGATTCGCGAACTGGCCACGCGCATGCACGATCCCGCGTGGACCGCCGAGACCGCCTCTCCCGCCGTGCCCACCGCGCCCGAGCTTGCAGCCATGGCAAGCGCCTGGGCCGCTGCTCTGGCCAAAGGTGCAGGCCCCGTGCGTGCCGGAGCCGCCGCGCTCGGGGCCCTGGCCGCCAAAGCCGATGAGACCATGGCGGCGCAAGCGGCGCGCGACGCGGCCTCGCCTCAAAAAGCCTCGCCCATGGGACGCGGCGCGGGGCGTTTGCTCACCCAGGCCGCCTCGTCGATCCGGCTACCGCCGACCAGCGATCTTCCTTTGCGGGAGGGCGACGAGTTTGAACCCCTGGCCTGGGACGACAACGCCGTCACCGCCTTGCAAGACACAAGGGGGACGGCGGACTCACCCCCTCTTCTGACCGATGGACGCCTCCATCCCGACGAGAACCTCGCGGCGATGCGACCCCCGTTCGCGATTGACGCCACATTGCCCCCCTTGGTCTTCGCCGAGGTGGACGAAAGCCCCGAGGTGTTGCAAACGCCCCTGTCGCACGACGTGAAGAACCTGCTGGAAAACCTCGCGGGTCGGCTCAATGCAGGCCTGTCCGATACGCGCAAGGGCGGGTAGCGTTCATCCAGATCCGATTCCTACATCCCGAAGCGTTGGTTTTAAGGGGCAACGGTGAAGGTGGACGCAGCGGAACTTCCCCCCCACCGTCATCCCGACGAAAGTCGGGATCCCTTTTCGTTTCGGCACGGCAAACGGCTCTGGATTCCGGCTTTCGCCGGAAGGGCGACGGTGGAGAGAAACGAGGGAGTCGCGGCACGACTCCTCACGCCTCCTGCACCTCCAGCCCGTGCCCGAGGGCGCGGAGGTCGGCTTTGAGGGTTTCCGACATGCGCCAGCCACCGGGGAGCTCCACCGCGAACAGACCTTTTAACCCAAGAGGCGTTGTAAAAACCCTCTTGCCCCCCTTAAAGGGGTTAAATTTTTTGGTGGAACATGTGGCGCTCTGTGAGAAGATCGCAGCATGTGACCAACCTCTCTCAAGTCATGGTGGAAACGGTAGGCTGTTGCAAAAGCTCCGTTAAGGTCGTTTAAATCGCAACGTGGCGGATCAGGCACGAAGGAAGAAGGCGTTAAAGTTGCAAGTGTTAGCCCTCCCAATCCACGGAGGGTAGCGCCAACGCGTTGTGCCAAGTCCGGAGGAAGTTCGTCATAATTGACCATGGCAGCGAACGTGTAGGTCAGGGCGTTCCAGAGCCTACCAGACTCGGGGAGGTCTTGTAGGTTCGGCGAAGACATTGCTTGTAAGACTCTTCTGGGAAGCTCACGTATTTCGGGTAAAAACGGTTCGAGTTCTTCTAGGGAACCCTTTGCGAAAAGGGGGGACGGGGGTGAGCGGAAGGGATTTTGAAGGCAAGGGAGAAGGGAGCCCGAGGGGGGGGCACGGGGATAAGGGCCTAAGCGTTTGATTTTAAATCATTTTGTTTTTCTCG
>CAIPYM010000021.1 GCA_903869345.1 uncultured Pseudomonadota bacterium | reverse complement strand
TCTTTGATCTCCCTAAGCCTCCTGCACCTCCAGCCCGTGCCCGAGGGCGCGGAGGTCGGCTTTGAGGGTTTCCGACATGCGCCAACCTCCGGGGAGCTCCACGTCAGCCTCCAGGCCGTCGTCCAACCCCAGCGCCAGGACGATTTTGCCACGACCCGGCGGGGCTTTGGAAAGGCACGCGTGGAGTCGGGGCACGTCTTCGGGATCAAAGAGGGCCACGCGGCACCCGCGCGTGTGGCGGGCCGCGAATTCCTCCAGCCGCTCCACACTGCGGGCAATGAGACGGAGCGAGTCCGCGCTCTTGTCGCCACCTCCGCCACTGCTCCCACCGCCGCCTCCGCGCCCCGGACTGCCGCTTTGGACCTCCACCTCAAACAAGACGGCTTGGCCCGGCTCCATCGTGTCGCGGCGCTGGGCGAGGAGTTCCGAAAAGACGGTGACCTCAAACGCGCCGCTGGTGTCCGACGCGCTGACAAACGCGAATCGATTTCCGGACTTGGCCGTGCGTTCCTGCCGCGCGGTGACGATTCCTGCGACCTTGGCGCGGTTCGGGCCCGTGGGCGCGCGCGCCTTGGCAAGGCCCAGCTGAGCGGCGGGCACGACGCCCAGGCGATCCAAAAGCGCCCGGTAGCTATCGAGCGGATGCGCCGACAGGTAGAACCCCAGCACCTGAAACTCCCGCTGGAGCCGCGTCAGCGCGTCCCACGGGTGCGTGGCGGGAAGGGCTGGGTGCGCGGCGGCATCGGCGGTCCCTGGACTCGACGGTCCCCCAAAGAGGCTCGTCTGGCCGCTCGCACGTTCATCCGCCGCCGCGTGGCCACGCTGAAGCAACAGATCGAGCGAAGCCAGCACCTGCGCCCGGTTGCGATTCAGGGCATCAAACGCCCCCGCGTGCGTCAGGCTTTCCCACGGCTTACGATTCACAAGCCGCGAGTCCACCCGCTCGGCCAGATCAAACAAGTCGCGGAAAGGGCCGTGTGCGTTGCGCTCCGCGACCAAACCCTGCATGGCCGCATCGCCCACGCCCTTGATGGCGGCCAGCGCGTACCGCACCGCCGGACGTCCCTCGGGCCCCGTCCGCTCAGGATGGAACAGAACACCCGAGCGATTAATATCGGGCGGCAGGACCGGGATTCCCTGGCGCAAAAGCTCTTGCCGCAGAAGGGCCAGTTTTTCCGTATCGCCCCGCTCCAGGTTCATCACCGCCGAAAAGAACGCCACGGGATGATGCGTTTTCAGGTAAGCGGTCTGGTACGCGATCAGCGCATACGCGGCGGCGTGCGATTTATTGAAGCCGTAGCCCGCGAACTTATCAATCTGATCAAAGCAGAGGCTGGCCTGATCCGCGCTAAGACCATTCTTCGCCGCGCCTTCGATGAACGTCGCGCGTTGGGCCGTCATTTCCTCCGCTTTTTTCTTCCCCATCGCTCGCCGCAAAAGGTCCGCACCGCCGAGGCTGTAATTCGCCAAGATTTGCGCGGCCTGCATGACCTGTTCTTGGTAAATCAGAATCCCGAACGTGTCTTTCAGGATCGGCTCCAGCAGGGGATGCAGGTAGGTGACGGGCTCTTCACCGTTCTTCACTTTGATGTAGCGCGGGATGTTGTCCATCGGCCCCGGACGGTAGAGGGCGACCAGGGCAATGATGTCCTCAAACCGGTTGGGTTTCAGGCTCCGCAGGATGTCGCGCATGCCCGCGCTTTCCAACTGGAACACGCCCGTTGTGTTCCCCTTGGCAAGCAGGGCGTACGTGGGCGGGTCATCAAGCGGCAGCGTGGCGAGGTCGAGGGTGATGCCCTCCTCGGCCACCAAGTCCACGGCTTGCTGCAAGATGTCGAGCGTCTTCAGCCCCAGAAAATCGAACTTCACGAGTCCGGCTTTTTCCACCATCTTCATGTTGAATTGCGTGACGGGCAGGGGCGATCCCGGATCACGGTAAAGCGGCACAAGCTCCACCAAAGGCCGATCCCCGATGACAACGCCCGCCGCGTGCGTAGAAGCGTTGCGGTAGAGTCCCTCCAGACGAAGAGCAAGCCGCATCAGGGTTTGAACACTCGCGTCCTCGTCGCGCATTTGTTGAAGCTGAGGCTCACTGTCCAGCGCCTCTTGCAGCGAGACGGGATGCGCCGGGTTGTTGGGCACCAGCTTGCAAATCTTGTCCACGAACCCATAAGGCATGCCCAGCACACGCCCCACGTCGCGGAGCACGGCCCGCGCTTGCAGCTTGCCGAACGTGATGATCTGGGCCACGCGGTCCGCCCCGGCTCGGCTTTGCACGTAGCGGATCACCTCGTCCCGGCGCTCTTGGCAAAAGTCCACGTCAAAGTCCGGCATGGACACGCGCTCGGGGTTCAGAAACCGCTCAAACAAAAGACCAAAACGCAACGGGTCGAGGTCGGTGATGAGCAACGACCACGCGACAACCGAACCCGCGCCCGATCCGCGCCCTGGGCCCACGGGGATGTTGTTGTTCTTGGACCACTTGATGAAATCCGAGACCGTCAGAAAGTACCCGGCAAACCCCATGCTGATGATGACGTTGAGCTCGAACGCGAGGCGCTCCCGGTAAGGCGCATCGTCCGTGATGCCGTGGGCCTTCAGCCGAACGTTCAAGCCGTCCTCCGCCTGAACGCGCAGCTCATCGGCCTCGGTGCGTCCGGAAGGCGTCTGAAACGGCGGCAGGATGGGCGCGCGAAAGGGAGGCTTGTAGGCGCAGCGCTTTGCAATCACGAGCGTGTTGTCGCAGGCCTCGGGCAGGTCCGCGAACAGGGCCCGCATCGCGGATGCTGACGCAAAATGATGATGCGGCGTGAGCCGTCGCCGCGTGGGATCGGATAAAAACGTCTTGTCGGCAATGCACAAAAGCGCTTCGTGCGCTTCGTACATGTCGGCCTCGCCAAAATAGACGTCGTTGGTCGCGACCAACGGAAGATCATACCGGTAAGCGAGATCAATCAGGGGCTCTTCGATGCGGCTTTCGAGGGCACTGATCGGCCCGCCCGGATGACGGCAAAGCTCGATGTAAAGGCGACCCTCAAACACGTCGCGCAAGGCCAAAAGCGCGGCCTCGGCAGCGTCCTTTTGCCCCGCCGCCAAAAGCCGCCCCACGGCACCCTCGGTCCCCGCAGTAAGGGCCAAGAGCCCGCCCGCGTGCAGGGCCAGCTCCTCGCGCGTCACGAAAGGCAGAGGCCGATCCTGCGCGAGGTACGATTGCGTCACGAGCGCCGAAAGATTCCGGTACCCCAGTTCATTTTGCACAAGAAGAACAATCTGGTCATACCCCTCACGCGGAGGCGCAGCGGGCTCGACGGTTGTGCCGGGTCGCGCAACTGCCATTTGGCACCCGATGATGGGCTGAATCCCGGCCTCGGCAGCGTCTTGGCCAAACTCCAACGCACCAAACAAATTTCCCTTGTCGGTCAGCGCGACGGCGGGCATAGCCCCCCGTTCGCAGAGCTCAATCAGCCCCTTGCGCGGCGCGGGCCGCCCGCCCTTGGGTTTGCCTTCCGTGATCCGCAAAGCTCCTTCGGCCAGCGAATACGTCGAATGCACGCGAAGGTGAACAAAGCCTTGATCGGTCATGATCGGGGCAAGGTAGGGCACCGCACCCTTTCAGGGCAAGCGGGGGGATGGGGGCATTACACAGACCATCCGGTTTTCTGTCCCACACTCTCCCTGCAGCGTCACCCCGGCGAAAGCCGGGGTCCCGAGGGAGTCTTGAACCGCTCTCCCCAGCTTCTCGGGGTCCCGGCCTTCGTCGGGACGACGACGAGACCAACCTTCAAGGCACAAAAAAGCCCGCGATTCGGCTGAAACGCGGGCGCAGTACGCCATGGGTTTGTCAATACGCCTTTTCACCCCGACGAGTCAAGAAAAAAATCACACGAAAAAGGGGGAGAATCCGGACTTTTCAGGGCTCACTTTTTCCTCCCGATCGCCCCCTCCTTCGTTCCTTCCAGATTCATCGTTCCCTGTTTGCTCGTGCTGGTGTCCTCGCGTTCCGCTTTCTTGAAAGCGCTCGAGTCGATCCAGGGCATCAGGGGCTTTTTGCCCTCAAACAGCTCGGCAATCGTCAGAATCTGAAGCCGGGGAAACTCCCCGTACTCGGTTTTGTAAATCCCCACCGTGGCGGCCTCGGCGATCATGGGTTGGGTGGGTTCAGCGAGGGTGATGAACACGCCGATTTTCGCGCCCTCGCGTTCGATCACGTGCGCGAGGTCGCGGATCATCGCGACGTTCACGTTTTCTCCGCCCTTGACCGAGACCACCGCTTTTTCGGTCGTGCGTCCGTCGGGCTTGAAATAGATATGCCCGTCGATCCCGCCGTCCGCGCCCTTCTTTCTGCCCCCAAAAGGAACGGCATTAACAAGCGAAACAGCCCACCACTGGAATTGGTACTTATCCGAGGCTGCGAGGGCTCGGGCCCCTTCCACGTCCTTGGGGGTCCCGTGGACGTCATAGGCGATTCCGGGAAACGCATCGTTCAAGCGTTTTTCAATCAGCGAAATCGCGAGATGCGTGATGTCAATGCCGATCCAGGCGCGTTCAAGTTTCTGCGCCGCGTGCGTGGCTGTTCCGCATCCACAGAAGGGATCCAGCACAACGTCGCCGGGGTTGCTGCTTGCCAAGATGATGCGTTCGAGGAGGGCCAGGGGTTTTTGCGTCGGGTAGCCAAGACGTTCTTTGGACGTGTTGGCGATTCTCTCAATGTCTGTCCAGACCGATTGAAGAGGTTGACCCGGCATGTCATCAAGATAAACTTTCAGTCCATCCATCCTTGGCGTTCCATCCTTTCTTGTTAAGATCTTTCCCTCCGTCCACCATTTTTCGAGCTGATCCAGCGTATACCCCCACCCCCTGTTGTCAGAGGGCTTCGTCCCCCTCCATTCAAACTTACCTGAAGAACTATCCGGCCTGCTCGCCGTTAAATCTTGCCCCGTGTATAATTTTCCGTTTTCATCCATCTTATATCTCGATAATTGTGCGTCTGAGTAACTCGTGTACTGTTGGATCCATTGATAGTCGTCTGACTTTGAATAAAACAGGATGATATCGGCAACGTTTCCATATTTTCTGGCCGTGTTATGGCTGTTGGTCCGTTTCCAAGTAATTTCATTGAGAAAATGCCTAGGCGAGAAGACAGAGTCCAAGAGAACCTTCAGATAATGGCTCGCCGTGGGGTCGCAATGCAGGTAAAGGCTTCCTGTCGGTTTCAAAACGCGGTGCAATTCCAAAAGCCGAACGGCGATCATGGTCAGATAGGCCATCATGTCGTTTTCACGTAGAAACCGCCGGAGTGTGCGGAGCAGTTCGGCGGCGTCGGTATTCCCGCTCTGCATGACATCGTCAAAGGCTTTCTCGGCGGTATCGTTCCAGTGCCAGGTGTCCTGAAACGCTTCAATCTGGGCCTCGGACTTTTGTCCCGTCGGACTTTGGAAAAGGATGTTGTAATTTGCGTCGCTATTGAACGGCGGGTCGAGGTACACGAGGTCCACGCTTTCGTCCTTGATGTGCTCGCGCAGCACGTCCAGATTATCGCCGTAATAAAGATGGTTGCTCATGGGCCAACTTTCGGTCAACGAAAATCCGTTCGCACAAGGGGGGCGTGTCGCCTCCCGCTCGGCCGCAGGGATACCACAGCGCTGCAGAGCGGTCACGCCGTGAGGCAAGGCGGAATCCCACGCGCCGCTGGGGGGAATCCCGGCAGAAGAGGCTTTGGCTGCTTGGGAACATCCCCATGCTCTTCCCTCCATGGCCGAGCCGTGAACGGCCCCGCACAGCGTCGGGTCCCAAAATCATCCGCCTCCTGGACTGGGTGCCGCATTGTACTGAGCGAGAGTTTTGATCGCCTGAAAAAGGGATGGGTCCCGCAGCGTTCTCAACACGTCATCTCCTGCTGGGCCTGTGGGAATCCGGAGTTGAGCTTGCCCAGAATCCTCCTCAACGTCGTTGAACCATATGCCGGGTTGTGGGAAGCGGGTGGCGTTCAGAACCCTTGTGGCAGTCCCAACGCGTGCGAGGGTCTGAGCCGTTTCTGCAAGAGTAACCAAGGCATGCCCGTTGCCGTCATCTACTAGCGCGTAGGGCTGAACGACGTCTTGTCCTGCAGCCTGAAAGAGACGTTGCAGAATTTCTCGTGCGGAAGCGAAGGGGTCGGAGGCTGGATCCGGTGGAACTATCGGTGGCGGCGGTGGCGGATCGCCCTTCCCTGCTGCGATGACTCCGGGAAGGGCTTCTTGAAACTGTTCAAGCCCTCCACCGGGGCCTGGTAGAACAACTGTAATGCGGGTGTTTTGTCCAAGTGTTAAATCAGGATCTTCAAGGTCTGCGTGAAGGTTAAAAACCGAAGCAAGCGAGTCTCGATTCGGTTTTTTCCTAACGGCCCGAGTTTTCGAGTAGAGTAACCCAAGGACATCCCTTAATGCGTTTTCCAATTCCTTAACATTTGCAAAATTTGCGGTAGTTTCTCTTGTTTGTTGTGAATATACAAGATCAACACTGAAGAGTCCTTGAGCATTCGGGACACCACTTTCATTATGATAACTCCCGAATCCCACATCTACTCCAAGAGCAGTCAAAAGCTCTTTCGTAAACGCATCAAATACTTGTGTGTAAACGGTATGATCTCCATCGTCGTCTGCAGGTGTGTCGCGCATCATGGCTCTCCTTCCTTGGTCATCCCAATTCATAACAAAACGAATTCGGTAAATTATGTTTATCACGGGCGAGAGCGTTAAGTCCAGCCTTAAATCGCTTTCATGGGGAAGAATCTTCTAACACTCTGTTTTTCAATGATTTTACGGAATCGGGGGCTTTTGGTATCCTCAGCGCTCCTCCCTGCGACAGGGAGGTTTCTCGTTGACCGACAAGGAGGCACGATGCCCGTGGTCATGTTCAGCCGCCCCCTTTTGAAAACTGTACTGCTGGGGCTTGTGGGCCTCGCGCTGCTGGGCGGAATCTCGGCGGAACAGGTTCTGGCGGCGGAGGTTTTCGCGCCCCCCCCTGTCAATCTGTCTTCGCCCCGCGCCGAGGCCCCTGCCGAGGAGGGCCTCGCGCTTTACGGCAAGCCGAAATACGCCCCCGGATTTACGCATTTTGACGACGTGCGCCTGGACGCGCCCAAGGGGGGAACGCTGCGCCTCGCGTCCCTCGGGACGTTCGACACGCTCAATCCTTTTACCCTGAAGGGCATTGCGGCTCCGGGGGCGGAGCTTGTGTTCGCAACGCTGATGACGCCTTCGTTGGATGAACCCTTCAGCCAGTATGGGCTTGTGGCCGAAAGCGTGCGCGTTGCGCCCGATCGTCAATGGGTTTCCTACCACCTCAGGCCCACGGCGCGGTTTAGCGATGAAACGCCCATCCTGCCCGAGGACGTGATGTTCTCGTTCACGATTCTGCGCGACAAAGGGCATCCTTCGTACCGCAGTTACTACCGCGATGTGGCGAGCGTCACGAAAATCGGCCCGCGTGATGTCCTCTTCACGTTCAAGACTGCCGGAAACCGCGAGCTGCCGTTGATTGTCGGGCAGCTGCCTATTCTGCCCGAGCACGCCTGGAAGGGGCGCGATTTTGCGGCAACGACTCTGACGCCGCTGATCGGGAGCGGGCCCTACCGCGTGGACGAGGTTGTGCCGGGGCGGAGCCTCGCCCTTCGGCGCGTCACGGATTGGTGGGGGGCGGATCTGCCGACCTCCAAAGGCCGCTACAACTTTGATGTTCTTCGGTACGACATTTACCGCGACGCGACGGTGGCGCTGGAAGCTTTTTTAGCCGGAAAATACGATGTGCGGATGGAGAACATCGCCAAAAATTGGGCGACGGCTTACACGACGGACGCCGTGAAAGACGGGCGCATCGTCAAGCGCGAGGTGCCGAACGGATTGCCCGCCGGGATGCAGGCGTTTGTTTTCAACACGCGCCGCCCGTTGTTCCAGGACCGCCGCGTGCGTGAGGCTTTGGGGGCCGCCTTTAACTTTGAATGGGCGAACATGAACATCGCTTACGGCCTGTACACGCGCACGACGAGTTATTTTGAAAACTCCGACCTTGCGGCTCAGGGGCTGCCTTCACCGGAGGAACGGACGATCCTCGCGCCCTACCGTGACCGCTTGCCGCCGGAGGTGTTCACGCACGCGTTTGCTGTGCCCAAAACGGACGGCCAGGGCGAAAACCGGGAGGGGCTCAAGCGGGCCGATTCTCTTTTGCGCGAGGCGGGATGGGTTTTGAAGAACGGACGGCGCGTCGGGCCGAACGGCGAGGTGTTGCGGTTTGAGATTTTGGACGATTCGCCTGCGTTTGAGCGCTGGGTTCATCCGTGGATCCGGTCGCTCGCTCGGCTGGGGGTGGAGGCGCAGTTTCGGCTCGTGGATTCGGCGCAATTCCAAAACCGGCTCAACACGTTTGATTTCGACGTGACCGTTCACGTCTTTCCGCAATCCCTTTCGCCCGGCAACGAGCAGCGCGACTTTTGGGGGTCGGCGAATGCGGATCGGCCCGGCAGCCGCAACATGATCGGGATCAAGGACCCCGTTGTGGACGCGTTGGCCGAGCGCATCCCCAGGGCCACGACTCGGGCCGAGCTGATCACCCTCTGCCGCGCGCTGGACCGTGTGCTGTCCTGGGGCTTTTACGTCGTTCCCCATTGGCACACGCCCGTTTTCCGAGTTGCCTTTTGGAAAGACCGCCTTGCCTTGCCCGCCAATCTTCCCCCCTACGGGCTCGACATCGTCGGCACGGGATGGGCGGTGCAAAAAGCTGAGGAACAGTGATAGAGGAGCCCAACGGGATTCCCTCGCCCCTCCGTGGGAGGGGCAATCCCGCTGAAACCCAAAATCAGAGTCGCGTCTACCCCTCCACTTGCCACGCTGCGAGGACGGCGGCGGTGACGACGTCGGAGGCGGTGGCGTCGGGGCGGAGGATTTGAACGGGCTTATCAAAGCCGTCCAAAACGGGGCCGATCAGCGCCACGCCCGTGCTGTGCGCCAAGAGCTTGGAGGCGATTTGGGCGGTCTCGCGGTTCGGCATGATCAGCACGTTCGCGGGTCCCGTGAGGCGGCAAAACGGGTAAAGCCGCTTCATCAACGGAAAATCGAGCGCCACATCGGCCCCCATCTCGCCGTCGTACTCAAACCCCACCTCGCCGCGCTGATCCAACAGGCGCACGGCCTCCCGCGAGGCTTCACCGCACGAAGCGTCCGGGTGCCCAAACGTGGACGAGGCTAGAAAGGCGACGCGTGGCACATGGCCCAGGCGCTTGGCCCACCGTGCTGTGGAAATCGCAATCTCGGCCAGACCCAAGGCGGGGGGCGCGGTTTGCACGGCGGTGTCGGACAGGAACAGAGTCCGCCCTTCCATCATCATGATCGACAGGCCGAAGATTCCGGCGGGCGTGTGGCCGTCAATGACGTTCGACACGTCCTCGTAGCTGGTCGCGAAACTGCGCGTGAGGCCCGTGACCATCGCATCGGCCTCGCCGTGAATCAGCATGCTCGCGGCCAGCACGTTGCGGTTGTGATTGACGAGGCGACGGCAATCCCGGTCCAGAAACCCGCGACGGCACAGACGTTCGTACAGCGCGGCCCGGTAGGTCAGACTGTGCGGCGACAACTGGGCGTTGTGAATGGCGATGGGGGTTGAGGCCGTCATCTTGAGGCCCTGCATGCGGGAGCGAATGACCTCCTCGTTGCCGACCAAAATCGGGGTGCCGTACCCTTCGGCCTGAAAACGCAGCGCGGCCTGAATCGTGCGGATGTCCTCGCCTTCCGCGAACACGACGCGACGAGGCCGTTCGCGCACAGCGGCGAACATGCGCTCCAGCCGGTTGGCGGTCGGATCGAGCCGTGCCTGCAGCGTGCGGCGGTAGGCGTCCTGGTCGGTCAGGGGTTTCCGCGCGACGCCCGTTTGCATGGCGGCATTGGCGACAGCGAGGGGAATGCGCGTGATGAGGCGCGGATCGAACGGCACGGGGATGATGTAATCGGGGCCGTAGCGCAGACGGCGGCGCTCACCGTACGCCGCGCGCACTTCATCGGGAACGTCTTCCCGCGCCAAGGCCGCGAGCGCCCGCGCCGCCGCTTGTTTCATCTCTTCGTTGATCGTGGAGGCCCTCACATCGAGCGCCCCCCGGAAAATGTAAGGGAACCCCAACACGTTGTTGATTTGGTTGGGGTAATCGGATCGACCCGTCGCGACCACAGCATCGGGCGCGACGCTTTTCACGTCTTCGGGTGAAATCTCAGGGTCGGGGTTCGCCATGGCGAACACGATCGGGCGCGGATTCATGGATCGAATCATCGCGGGCGTCACGCAACCTTTGGCCGAGAGACCCACGAACACGTCCGCCCCCTTGAGAGCGTCTTCCAGGGTCCGCGCGTCGGTCGCAACCGCGTGGCCCGCTTTCCACGCGTTCATGTGCTCGGTGCGGCCTTCGTACACAACGCCCTTGGTGTCGCACATGATGAGATTTGCTTGCGGAAGGCCGAAGCTCTTGAACAAATTCGCGCACGCGACGGCGGCCGCGCCCGCGCCGTTCATGACAACCCGCGCGTCTTGGATGGAGCGGCCTGTCACATCCAGTGCATTCAACAATCCTGCGGCGGCAATGATCGCCGTTCCGTGCTGGTCATCGTGAAAAACAGGGATGTCCATTAATTCCTTGAGCCGTTTCTCGATGATGAAACACTCAGGCGCTTTGATGTCCTCCAAGTTGATTCCGCCGAACGAGGGCCCCAGAAACCGCACGCAGTTGATGAAGGCCTCGACGTCTTGCGTGTCCACTTCGAGGTCCACGCCGTCAATGTCCGCAAAACGTTTGAGGAGCACCGCCTTGCCTTCCATGACGGGCTTGGAGGCGAGCGCCCCGATGTTGCCAAGGCCCAAAACCGCCGTGCCGTTGGAGATCACCGCGACGATGTTCCCGCGAGCGGTGTAATCATACACCGTGTCAGGGTTGGCTTGGATGCGGCGGCACGGTGCAGCCACGCCCGGCGAGTAGGCCAGCGAGAGGTCGCGTGCC
Source organism: uncultured Pseudomonadota bacterium (assembly GCA_903869345.1). Lineage (GTDB taxonomy): Bacteria > Pseudomonadota > Alphaproteobacteria > UBA9219 > UBA9219 > CAIPYM01. Next base: position 1,810 of record CAIPYM010000021.1, on the reverse strand, counting down.
GTCGTCAGCGGCTTGGTCGGAACGATCTGCAGCTTGCCGGGGCGCCCCTCGGCATGGAGGGCGAGGGCTTCCTCGTCCGTGACACGGACAACGCTAACGGAATCCATGGCGGGTCTCTCCTCAAGGCAGCCATCACAGAAAGGCTCAGGGGCTCCAACGGCAGGAGCTCCCCCCTCACCAGGTCTGACCGGACCACGCCGCGCGTCGCGGGTCAAGGACCGATCCGCGACAGGTTATAGCTCACCTCACGATAAAAAGGCCCCCTCTTTTGGGACACACACCTTGCGGAACGATCAAGGAAGAAGGTGATGAATCGAGAGGACGCTATCCTAGGGTTGTCCCAGAAGGTAGAGGGCCGCCTGCGACGGTGATCGGGACGAGTGCGTGCACAGAACAGGGAAACTCTTGTCCTCCCCATCGAATCAGTCTACGAGTGTGATGGTAGGTGCGATGGGGTGCGATGGTATGTTCGGTCGCACGGCACCCCCGGATTGAGGGAGGATGAGGATGGGGAATCAAGCTGCTGTACCTCAAGGTCGAAAAAAGCAAAACTTAAGGGGATTATTTTTAATAGTAGCCGTAACATTGCTGGAGGTTGGGGGGGTGACAAAACCCAAGGTGGCACAGGCAGCCCCCGAGGTGTTGTGCAGGCTGGCTTCCTCATCAGTCTTAGATTCAAGAGTAGCTGTTTATCGAGATACATGTTTATTCGCCAACAGCCCAACACTACCATTTACTTGCGCCATCACTCCTCAACCCAGCGAACCAGAGTTGGAGTGCGGGGAGGGGCGCGTGGCGGCTAGTATCGTTCTACCGACTGATGGCGCTCAAAATATAACAGCTGGATCGTTTACGGTCATGGTATATCGTCAGGCATGTGAGGCTAGTACGGGTGGTCAATGTTCGCTCCCCAGCAACACAGTGTCTTGTCAACCACGGTTCCCTGTCCCGATACCCTTTGGCTTCAACAACGTGGGTTTATTCAGATATGAAGAATTGACTGGGACTCTTTCTCGAACAGTGGTCCCCGCCTTCTTTGGCCGACTGGTGGGATACCAGCATTATGGTTATAACGGAGCTAAAATTAGCAACAAAACGCTCTTGGTGTTGGAGACGACTTTGGGTTATGAGCTAAGGGTTGTGTCTTTAGATGGAAGCTTAACCTCCTCTGAACGTTTAACACTACCGCCTTCATATAATTTGGTAAGTGGGTTGCTAGATTCAACGGCTCATCCCGTCGTGATTAGTTATAGTTTTGGCCAAAAGACATTTGCTGTGACAAGATCGGGTGTTACCGAGTATTATCCTTCGCCAACACTTGAAGAAAACTATAAACCACTTAGTGTTGATTTGGATTCTTTTGGTCATCCCAACATAATTGGCGTTTCAGGGGATTTTGTCGTATCCCTTAACTTGGCCGTTCCGGAGAATCCGGTTTCTGTTGTGAGGGTTACGGCCGTTCCCTCTGGTGCAGAGGTCATGGCCAGAACTCGCCTTGGGGGGGGCGGGCTGACCTGGGTAATAAAGTCCAACAACACGATAACTGTATCCTCTGACCAAGGCCTGACGACTACGGCCGTTACCCTACCACCTCCGTTGGGTAATCAACATCTTAGGGGTGTGATCCCCCATCCGGAGACAGGTGAGGACCTCTTTGTACTCGTGGGTCCAGCAGGCCTACAGCTGGTGGGGGTTAGGTGTTTGGTCCCAATAAGTAGTGGTATAAGATGGGTCCCACTTGAACGGGAGAGACTATGGGACAGGTACTGCACAAACGCGCCACGACGACGCAGCGTATCCGAGCTGAAAT
>CAIPYM010000020.1 GCA_903869345.1 uncultured Pseudomonadota bacterium | reverse complement strand
TTGATGGCTTATAACTTCCAGCGCGAGCTTAAGGCCTTGAAGTTCCTCTCACCCTATGAGAAAATCCTCTCAGAGTGGCGAGATCACCCACACCTTTTTCACTCAAACCCTCTCCACTACTTATTGGGACCAAACACCTAAGGGCACCAGCTTCAATCGGCTGAAGCGTCTTGGTGGCGATGACGAGAGAGACCACGCCCCCCGCTCGCTTTTCAAGCAAATCATAGTCAACAAGATTCTGAACATCCGTTCCTGCCAATAAATCTCGCAGTAACTGTGCACTAAATTGATTGCTCATTAAGCGTCCCTCCGAGGGTGGTGTGCAAGATGTCGTTCGACCGATTGTACATTAATGCCGTAAATGGCACAATGGACAAAAATGGGGCGCTGGTCAGAGGGGCCTGTGCGGTTGGGGGCGCGAAGGTGAGCGGAGCGAAGCAATCCAGCTCAGGGCCTTTCGGGTTAACAGAAAGATTCCGAGATGGATTGCTTCGTCCCCTTCGGGGACTCGCAAGGGCGGGAGAGATGGCGGAGCAAAAAAGAACCGTCACCCCGGCGAAAGCCGGGGTCCCGAGGGATTCTGAACCGCTCTGCCTGCCTTCTCGAGGTCCCGGCTGTCGCCGGGACGACGGTGGCGGGGAGGAGGCCGACAAAAGAAGTCGCCCTCGCGAACGACGTGAAGCGATCCCGCTCACACCCTCTCGGCCAAACGGAAAGACCCCGGAGAGGCTACCGTCCTCGTCCCAGCATCGGGTACACTGCGGGCATGGTGGATCGTTCTTTACCGGAAAAAAACACGCACGTTCTCACGTTCCTGGGCCGGGGACGTGGAATCGCCTGGGGATTCGGCCTGCTTGCGCCCTTGCTGTGCGGGTTGTTGGCGGTGGCGCTGGGGCAAGACGCGAATTGGGATTTTCGCAATTACCATTGGTACAACGCCTACGCGTTTTTGAATAACCGGTACGCGCTCGATTTTCTGCCCTCGCAGCTTCCGTTTTTCTACAACCCTCTGCTCGACGTGCCGTTCTACCTGCTGGCGAGCCACGTCCCGGCACGCGTCGCGGGATTCGCCCTGGGGTTTGTGCAGGGGCTCAACGCGCCGTTGGTGTTTGCCCTGGCGTTCACCGCTCTGGCCGGGATCACGCCGCGTCGTCGCGCGGTCCTTAGCGTGCTTTTGGCGACGCTCGGGGTGCTGGGCGGCGGCGGCATCGGTCTGATCGGCACGACGTTTTACGACAACGTCACAAGCTTGGGCGTGCTGGGTGCGATGATCCTTCTTCTTCGCGCGGGGCGAGATCCCGCTGCGTCGCTGGGGCGCGTTGCGCTACGCGGATTTGTGAGCGGTCTGCCGATGGGGGTGGCCGTCGGGCTGAAAATCCCGTGCGCGTTCTTTGCCGTGGCGCTGGGGGCCGGAACGCTTGTTTTTCCCGGAACCGTCGTCGTCCGTCTGGCCCGCGCCGCCGGGTTTGGGGTCGGCGTCCTTGTGGGGTTTGCCGTTGTGTTCGGTCCCTGGGGGTGGTTTCTGGCAACGCATTTCGGCAATCCGTTTTTTCCCTACTTCAACGACGTGTTCCAAAGCCCTTTTGCGCCATCCACGAGTTTCCGCGACACCAAGTTTGTTCCCAGCACCTGGACGGACCGTCTGCTGTTTCCCTTTCTGTTCCTGCACGACCCTCACCGCGTTGGCGAAATTCTCTGGCGCGATGCACGGGTGCCGATCCTTTACGTCCTTTTGCCGTTGGCGGTGGGGATGCGTCTTTTCTTTTGGCGTCATCCCGATGAACGTCGGGATCCATTTTCGTTGTTTCACACATGGATTCCGGCTTTCGCCGGAATGACGACGAGAGAGAGGGCCGGGACGAACTTCTATCGTCCGACTCCACTCGCAACTCCCGAGGCCCGTCTGTTCCTCCTGACCGTCGGCGCTCTGGCGTATGGCCTTTGGCTGATGTCCGCCGCGATTTACCGTTACCTGCTCCCGCTGGAGATGCTGACGCCGCTTTTGATCGCACTGACGGTGGACCTGCTCCCCCTCGGGCGAAGGGGAAAAATCGGAATCGTGATCGTGCTGCTGGGGACCGTTGCAATCAGCGTGTCTCCGGGCAACTGGACCCGCCGCGCGGCGTGGACGGATCGGTTTGTGGAAGTCACCTGGCCGAAGGAGCCCCTGGCCGAGGGCACGATGATCCTCATGGCCACGCAAGAGCCCTACGCGCACGTGATCCCGTCGCTCCCGCCGTCCCTGCCGGTTGTGCGGATCGAGAGCAACATCGCCTCCCCCCGTGACGGCAAGGGCCTCAATGCCCTGATTGCCGAGCGCGTCGCCCACCACAAGGGTCCGTTCGTTATTCTGATTCCGTCGTGGTCCCTGGATTATGTAGGGGTGTTGTTGAAAGGGTTTCACCTCGCCCTTGTTCCTGATTCGTGCCAAGACGTGCAGGATCATGTGTACGACTCGCAGCTTGTGCTTTGCCGTGTCGCGCGTAGGCCCCTTTTGACGAGGTCATCCTGATGGACTCATCCCTTCCCATCGCCGTCCTGATCCCCTGTTACAACGAAGAAGCCGCGATTGGTCGCGTTGTTGCGGATTTTCGGCGCGTGCTGCCCCGTGCGACGATCTACGTTTATGACAACAATTCGCGGGACCGAACGCGCGAGGTCGCTCTTGCCGCCGGAGCCGTTGTGCGCAGCGAGCCTTTGCAGGGCAAGGGGCACGTCGTGCGCCGCATGTTCGCGGACGTGGAAGCGGAAATTTACGTGCTCGTGGACGGTGATGCGACGTATGACGCTGAATCGGCCCCCGCGATGATCAGCGCGTTGCGCGAGGGACCCTTGGACATGGTGAACGGGGCTCGCGTCACGGACATCAAGGAGGCCTACCGCCCCGGCCATCGGTTCGGCAACTGGATGCTCACGTCCATCGTGCGGTGGATTTTCGGGGATCGCATCAAGGACATGCTGTCGGGGTACCGCGTGTTTTCGCGGCGGTACGTGAAAAGCTTTCCGGCCCTGGCTGCGGGGTTTGAAACCGAGACCGAGCTGACGGTTCACGCGCTTGAGCTCCGCATGCCGACCGCTGAAATTCCGACGCCCTACAAAGACCGTCCCGTCGGGTCGGTCAGCAAGCTCAACACGTTCCGCGACGGCTTTCGCATTTTGTGGATGATCCTGGTGCTCGTGAAAGAAGAACGCCCGATGCTGTTTTTCTCCTTCCTGGCGCTTGTGCTGGCGGTCCTCTCCGGGGGGCTTGCGGCCCCCGTGATCACCGAGTTTTGGACGACGGGCCTTGTGCCCCGCTTGCCCACGGCGGTTCTGTCCATGGGCCTGATGATCCTGACGTTCCTCAGCCTGGCGTGTGGGTTGATCCTCGATACCGTCACGCGCGGGCGGCGCGAGATGAAGCGCATGCGCTACCTCCATGTTCCCGCCCTTGTCCCGCCGAATAACGGATCCTCGGGCCCGCGATGATCGTCCTCGGGATCGAGACCAGTTGCGATGAAACCGCGGTTGGGCTGGTGGACGATACGGGCCGCGTCCTCGGCCAGGGGCTCTGGTCGCAAATTGCCGCCCATCGGCCCTACGGCGGCGTCGTGCCGGAAATCGCGGCGCGCGCACACGGGGACCACATCGGCGCGTGTCTGGACGAGGCCTTCCGCGAATCGGGGCTGGATCGCGGCGACGTGGACGGCGTTGCGGCGACGTGTGGGCCGGGGCTCATTGGCGGAGTCATGGTCGGGGCGGTCATGGGCAAGGCTCTCGCGGCGGGCCTGGGTGTGCCGTTCGTCGCGGTGAACCACTTGGAAGCCCACGCCCTGACCGTGCGCCTTCTGGAGGCCGTGACGTTTCCTTACCTGGTGCTGCTCGTCTCGGGCGGGCATTGCCAACTTTTGATCGTGCGGGGCGTCGGACACTACCGCCTTTTGGGGACCACGCTGGACGACGCGGCGGGCGAATGCCTCGACAAGGGCGCGGCGATGCTGGGCTTGCCCTACCCCGGCGGGCCCGCGCTCGAACAGGCTGCCAAGGGCGGCAACCCCCACGCTTTTGATCTGCCGCGCCCCCTGAAGGGACGCAGCGATTGCGCGTTTTCGTTCTCGGGCCTCAAGACCGCCTTGCGCCAACGTGTAGAAGCCCTCACGGTCCATGGCCCCTTATCGAACGCGGTTCTCGCCGACCTCGCGGCCAGCCTGCAAGAGGCCGTGGCCGACGTTGTGGCCGATCGCGTGGCGCAGGCACTGAGGATGGTACGGGATGACCCGAACGAGTCTTCTCTCACGGCGCTTGTCGCCGCCGGGGGCGTGGCCTCAAACGCAACGTTGCGCGCGCGTCTGGCTGCCCTGGCCTCGACGTGGGGTTTGCCGTTTAAAACTTCGCCCCCGGCCCTCTGCACCGACAACGGCATCATGGTCGCTTGGGCGGGGCTGGAGCGTCTTCGCCTGGGGCTGACCAGCCCCCTTTCGACGCCCGCTCGTCCCCGGTGGCCGCTCGAATCCCTCGCGGTTGAATCCGGGAACTGAAACGCGCGGCCTTTCTCGCCGTTAATCGGCAAGAAGCCCGTGCGCTCGGTCGGCCTTGGTCGGCGCGTTGCGCAAACGCGCCAGAAGATCGGCGTGAATGCCCCCGTTGCTGGCGAGGAGGGAGCCATGCTGCAAGACGTTTTCTTCCGGCACGAGCGGGCTCACGAACCCGCCCGCTTCGCGCACCAGGACAAGGCCCGCCGCGATGTCCCAGGGCCAGAGGCGCTGTTCCCAAAAGCCATCGAACCGACCAGCGGCCACGTACGCGAGATCCAACGACGCCGCGCCCCAGCGCCGAATCCCGGCCACGTGGGGCATGACGGCGGCCATTTGCGCGAGAAACTCCGGCATGGGGCGTGGACTCCCCTTGAACGGAATCCCGGTCGCAATCAGGCAGTCATCTAAGTTCGCCCGTGCCGAGACTCGCAAACGCCGGTTGTTCAGGTAAGCACCGAGGCCCTTTTCGGCCCAAAACATCTCATCGAGAATCGGGTTGTAGACAACGCCCGCGATCAGTTCGCCCGCGCGTTCCGCGCCAATCGAAATCGCCCAACAGGGCAAGCCATGCAGAAAGTTCGACGTGCCATCCAGGGGGTCCACAATCCACCGTTCGGCGGGTGCGTTCGCGCTCCCTGCACGAGCGGTGGCCGTCGCCCCGTCGTCTTCCTCGCCAAGAAACCCAAACGACGGACGGGCATTGCCGAGTTCCTCCCGCAGCACACGCTGAGCTTGTTTGTCCGCCGTGCTGACGAAATCTGCGGGTCCCTTGCGCGAAACCTGCAAATGCTCCACCTCGCCAAAGTCGCGCCGCAACCCTTTCGCCGCTTTTTGGGCCGCGCGAACCATCACATTGATCAACGGAGAAGGAGCGGACATACGGGAAAACCTTACCCTTTCTTTTCAAGATTGATGGTGATCCACGTCACCAAAGCCACAACCCCCACGACGGCAGGGATCAACGCGGGACGAAACCCGATCACAACAAACGCCGACGTCACGGCCAAGGTCGTGACGCTTTCAATGATCACGTAACGCGGACTCATGGGGGCCCCGCAGTGACGGCAACGCCCACGTTGCACAAGCCACGAGACCAGCGGCACCAAATCCCGAACCCTCAGGGGCACGCCACAGAGGGGACAATACGACCCAGGGCACACAATGGAAAGCTTGCGGGGGATTCGGTAGCTCAACATCGTCGTGAAGCTTCCGAGGAGCAACCCGAACACAAGCCCGATACCACCACGACAACCCAGCGAATCCAGTCCTCCCACGTCCATGGGTTAGGCCCTCCCCTGCGAAGGTCCTGCCGGACCCTCGCCAACCGTTGCGGGAAACGATGGAGCGGGTGAAGGGAATCGAACCCTCGTAGCCAGCTTGGAAGGCTGGAGCTTTACCATTAAGCTACACCCGCGCACGGAGGCACCCCTCCCCATCGGCCCGCACTCTAGGTCTTTTTCGGGGCCCACGTCCAGCGCTTCGGGCTGTAACCGTACGGTTCTTCCAACGTTTCGGACGGGAACGCTGAGGTCAGGCCTTGGAGCGGGTGAAGGGAATCGAACCCTCGTCGTGAGCTTGGGAAGCTCCTGCTCTACCATTGAGCTACACCCGCATCGCCAAGGGAACCGACGCTAGCAAAGAGCTTCGTGCCGTGCAACGTTCTGCCACACACCTTGCCACCTGTCACGATTTCCTGGGTTGAGCCATTCGGCCCTTGTCCTGATCAATGAACAAAAAGGGTGGCGTAGATGAAGCGATGATTTCTCTGAATTTTCGGTGTTGTTGAATCGACCCGCCTTCGCAATTACATTCCGGCAACAGGCCGAACCGAATCGTGACGAAGGACAAGGGCGCAACGTTTGCGTTCTTGCGTGGTTTTGTTTAAGAACGGTCGGCCTTGGGAACGCGGTAACCCCGTGAACACGAGGCCCGGAGCGCCCGTAGCTCAACTGGATAGAGCATCTGACTACGGATCAGAAGGCTGGGAGTTCGAATCTCTCCGGGCGCACCATTGAGAGCCGTTTTTGGGGCCCAAGAAATCGGCAATGTACGATCGCCCCCCATGAAAAAACACTTTGGCGAGACGGATTCCGGGCAACGCCCGGTTTCCCCCACGGCACACCTCGGCTAGACTGGAATCCCCCTCTGCGGGGGGGGATGCTTCTTGACGGACTGAGGTTGTTCATGGCGGTGCTTCCGATTTACCGTTTGCCGGACGAGGTGTTGCGTCACAAAGCCGCGCCCGTAACGCCGGGCGACGCGCGCGTCGGGCGTTTGCTCGATGACATGTTGGAGACGATGTACGCCCAGCACGGCATCGGGCTTGCGGCCAACCAGGTCGGCGTTCTGGAGCGCGTGATTGTGGTGGACATCTCGGAGGAACGCGACGGTCGCCAAGCGCTGTTGATGGCCAACCCCACGTTGCTCTCCACGAGCGAGGACACGTTTACGTACAACGAAGGGTGCCTCTGCCTGCCGGGGCAATTTGCCGATGTGACCCGTCCCCGCCGTGTGCGCGTTGCCTACGCGGACCCCTCGGGCAAGCCGCAAGAGATCGAGGCCGAGGATTTGCTCAGCCAGTGCTTGCAGCACGAAATTGACCACCTGAACGGGGTTTTGTTCATTGACCATCTTTCGACCCTTCGGCGAGGCATGTTCACACGCCGCGCGTTGAAACAGCGCCAAGAATAGGGGCGCGTAAGGAGTCAGCCCTGTGAATGAAAGCGATCTTCTGAACACCCTGAGGACGCTCAACAACGTCGCCTCTTTGCTTCAAACAAAAGTCTATGTCTGGGGTGGGCTTACGCAGGATCTTTACGAAGGCAAATTTCTGCGCGAGCACAGTGACGTTGATTGTTTCATGTTGGAGGGAAACAAAACCAAGGACGAATTAGCAACGTTCTTTCAACACGAGGGTTGGAATGTCCTTGATATGAACGGGGTGCTGTCCATCAAAAAAGAAGGCAGTAAAATTCATTTAGGTCATATCGAGCCCATGAACGCGAGTCTGATGAAATATACTTTTTACGAAGGGGCTCTTTTTATCACTTTTCCGACGGCCTGGCTCAAAAAGGAACCTTTTATGTTTTATGGAATCCCTGTTGACACGACAGAGCCTGAATTTGAGTATGCGATACGGATCGGCCCAATGAAGCTAAACCCCCTGCAAGAACTCCGAGAAAAAGACACCCTCGCGGTTCAGTATTTTGAAAAAAGGCTCACGCTGAAAGGTGAAAACCTCGACAACGTTTTGGCCAACATGCACATCCCCTTGGAACTTGTTGGGGGTTGAATGGGGACTTTGTTCCTCACGCAAACAGAACGGGATAACCGCCCTCGCTTCCGGAGCCTGACCGTTCTTAACAAGCAAGAAGAGGAACGATGAACCGTTGGCACAACAGAACCGGATTTCAGAGCGCGACGCGGGGTTGCGGCAAAGGATGTTCTCGCGTACCACCCACAGCGGTCTTGATTTCCGCCCGGTCTTTTGCCGAAGGAGATGCCATGCCTCGTCGCGCCGACCTTCATTCCATTGTCCTGCTCGGCGCGGGGCCCATTGTCGTGGGCCAAGCGTGCGAGTTTGATTACTCGGGCGTGCAGGCGTGCAAGGCCCTGCGCGAGGAAGGCTACCGAGTCATCCTGATCAACTCCAACCCCGCCACGATCATGACCGATCCCGACGTGGCGGACGCAACGTACATCGAGCCCATCACCCCTGCGTTTGTGCGCCGGGTGCTGGAGCGTGAACGCCCCGATGCTCTGCTCCCCACGATGGGCGGGCAAACGGCGCTGAACGTGGCGATGGACCTCGCGCGGGACGGAACCCTGGACCGCCTCGGCATTGAGATGATCGGGGCCAAACGCGAATCCATTGAACGCGCGGAAGATCGGCTGCTGTTCCGCGAGGCCATGGACCGCATCGGCCTTGCCAGCCCCAAAAGCTGCCTTGTCCACAACGACGCCGAAGCCCGCGAAGCCCTGGCCGTTGTGGGCCTTCCCGCCATCATCCGCCCCAGCTTCACGCTCGCGGGCACAGGGGGCGGCATCGCCTACAACAAAGATTCGTTTGTGGAGATTGTGGCGCAGGGCCTGGCCGCAAGCCCGACGCATCAGGTGCTCGTCGAAGAGTCCGTCCTCGGGTGGAAAGAGTACGAGATGGAAGTCGTACGCGACCGCGCCGACAACGCGATCATCGTCTGTTCCATCGAAAACGTGGACCCCATGGGCGTTCACACGGGCGACAGCGTCACGGTCGCGCCCGCACTGACGCTCACGGACAAAGAATACCAAGTGCTGCGGAACGCCTCGCTCGCGGTTTTGCGGGAAATCGGCGTGGACACGGGCGGCTCGAACGTGCAATTCGCTGTCAACCCCGCCGACGGGCGGATCGTGGTCATCGAGATGAATCCCCGCGTGAGCCGCTCGTCGGCCCTGGCCAGCAAAGCAACGGGATTTCCCATTGCCAAAATCGCCGCTAAACTGGCCGTCGGGTACACGCTCGACGAGCTCACGAACGACATCACGGGCACGACGCCCGCCTCGTTTGAGCCAACCTTGGATTACGTCGTCACCAAAATCCCGCGCTTTGCGTTTGAAAAGTTTCCGGGGGCCTCGCCCCTTTTGACAACGGCGATGAAGTCGGTCGGCGAGGTCATGGCGATCGGGCGCACGTGGTCCGAATCCCTGGGCAAGGCGCTTCGCGGACTTGAAACGGGCCTCGCGGGACTGGATCCCATGGTGCTGGACGAGGCCTCCGCAAGCGATCCGCACGCGCTGGAAGCGGCTTTGGCGGCCCCGACTCCTGATCGGCTGCGCCTCGCTGCCGAGGCGCTTCGCCGGGGCTTAGGGCTTGGGGTCGTGGCTGCGATCACGAAATACGACCCTTGGTTTTTGGAACGTCTGGCCGAGATGGTAGCCGCCGAGCATGCCCTTCAAACGCACGGACTGCCCAAGGATACGGCGGTCTGGCGGCGCGTGAAGGCGTTGGGGCTCAGCGATGCGCGGATTGCCCAGCTGGTAAACGCGCCCGAGGACAACGTGGCCACCGAGCGGCGTGCGCGGGGCGTTGTGCCGGTGTTTCGGCGTATTGACACCTGCGCGGCCGAGTTCGCGTCGCGCACGCCGTATTTCTATTCAACGTACGAAGTCGCGGAAGGCTCTGTGTGCGAGGCTGAACCCTCCGATCGGCGCAAGGTCATTATTCTGGGCGGCGGGCCGAACCGCATCGGCCAGGGCATCGAATTCGATTGCTGTTGCGTGCATGCTGTCTTGGCGCTGCGCGAGGCCGGGATTGAGACGGTCATGATCAACTGCAACCCGGAGACGGTCTCCACGGACTATGACACCGCCGATCGCCTCTACTTTGAACCCCTCACCGCCGAGGATGTTCTGGAGGTCGTGCGAGCCGAGGGGTCTCGGGGGACGCTGCTGGGCGTGATGGTGCAGTTCGGGGGCCAAACGCCGCTGAAGCTTGCGCGTACTTTAGAGCGTGCGGGCGTTCCGATTTTGGGCACCTCACCCGAGGCGATTGATCTGGCCGAGGACCGGGAGCTGTTCAAGATTTTGCTCGACAAACTGGGGCTCAAACAGCCCGTCAACGGCCTTGGCCGTACGGCAAAGGAAGCGGAGGACGAGGCCGAACGCATCGGGTTCCCCGTCGTGATCCGTCCCTCGTTCGTCCTCGGCGGGCGAGCGATGGAGATCGTGTACGACCGCACGGCGCTGCGGCGAACGATCGTTGAGGCCATGCGCGTTTCGGGGAAAAACCCCGTGCTGATCGACCAGTACCTGCAAGACGCGACGGAAGTGGACGTGGACGCCGTGGCGGACGGGCACACGGTCTTTGTGGCCGGGATCATGGAGCACATCGAAGAGGCCGGGATCCATTCGGGCGATAGCTCGTGCGTCCTGCCCCCGCACACCCTGTCCCCGGCGGTGGTGAACGAGCTCCGCCGCCAGACCGAGGCGTTGGCCCAGGCCGTAGGGGTGCGCGGGCTGATGAACATCCAATTCGCGGTGAAGGACGACGAGGTTTACGTGCTGGAGGTCAACCCCCGCGCCAGCCGCACGGTGCCGTTTGTTGAAAAAGCGACGGGCCTACCTCTCGCCAAAATCGCGGCGCGTGTCATGGTGGGTGAACGCCTGACGGACCTTTTGGCAGCGCCGTGGGCACAGCCCACAGGGCAAAGCGGGCCCCCGCGCGTCGCCGTGAAAGAAGCCGTGTTCCCGTTCGCCCGGTTCCCCGGCGTGGACATCGTCCTGGGCCCCGAGATGAAATCCACGGGCGAGGCGATGGGGTTTGACAGCGATGTAGGCCGGGCGTTCGCCAAGGCCCAGATCGGCGCGGGCGTGAAAATGCCCCCCGAGGGCGGCACGTGCTTTATCTCGGCCCGCGACCGCGACAAACCCAAGGTGGTCCCCCTGGCCCAACGCCTGGTGGCCCTTGGGTTTCACCTCGTGGCCACGCGCGGCACGGCGGCGGTCTTGGCCGCAGCAGGGGTTCCCGTGCGCGTGATCAACAAAGTCTACGAAGGGCAGCCGCACGCGGTGGACGCCATGATCAACGGCGACATTGACTTCGCCATCATCACCTCCGCGCCCGGGACCCAGAACCTGGCCGACGGGTTCGAGCTCCGCCGAACGGCGCTGATGCGCGGCATTCCGCACTACACCACGCTTGCCGGGGCGCGGGCGATGGTCATGGCCCTGGCCGCCGTCCAGGAGGGCCCCCTTGAAGTCCGGCCCCTGCAATCTTAAACAGGGGGCAGAAGGCAGGGGTCAGGGGATCCGCAAATCCGTCATTGCGAGAAGGCGAAGGCCCGAAGGGCTGGAGCCGACGAAGCAATCCAGGGCGGCAAGGGGGTGAGCCGAACACTGAGCCCCATGAAAATTGAGAGGTGCATAATATGAACGATTTCAAAATCACCTGTCCCCATTGTAAAGGAGAGTTTCCGCTCACGGAGTCATTGGCCGGCCCCCTCTTGGACGCTAAGCGTCTAGAGTATGAACAGGAATGGAAAACAAAAAATCAAGAGATCAGCCAGCGTGAACATACCCTCCGCGAACGCGCAAAGGAATTGGATGAATTACGCAAGAAAATGGACACCGATGTGGAACAACGAGTTGAGAGCCGCTTGCAAGAAGACCGCAAACGCATTGCCGCAGAAGAGAAGCAGAGGGCCGCACACTTTAGCGCGGAGGAGTTAGAGAGAAAAGAACGAGACAACGCAGATTTGCGTGAAAGATTGAAAAAGAAAGAAGAAAAACTGGCTGAGGCCCAGAAAACAGAAGCTGAATTTCTCGAAAAGCAGCGCCAAGTGGAGGATTTGAGACGAGAGCTAGCTTTACGGATTCAAAGAGGCATCAGCGAAGGGGAATCCAGGGTTCGCAAACAGGCACTTACCGAAACAGAAGAGCGCTATAAACTCGAAATGCGAGAAAAAGACGAGCAGATGTCTTCTCTCAAAAAGGCCCTGGAGGAAGCACAGAAAAAAGCGAACCAAGGGTCCCAACAACTGCAGGGGGAAGTTCTTGAGTTAGAGCTGGAAGCCTTGCTTTGTGCTCGGTTTCCTGTGGATACCATTGAGCCTGTACCGAAAGGTGAGTTTGGTGGAGACATTTTGCAACGTGTTGTCAGCCCTACCGGCCAAATAAGTGGTACGATCCTTTGGGAATCTAAACGTACAAAAAAGTGGAGCAACCAATGGCTGTCCACACTACGCGACAATCAACGTGCTGCAAATGCAGAAACATCTATCCTTGTCAGCCAAATTCTCCCCCAAGATGTTGACCATTTTGGTGAGGTGGAGGGTGTTTGGGTGACAACCCCTTTTTTTGCTCCACGTGTAGCGGATTTATTGCGTAATGCCCTGATCAAAGTTCACATGGCACGAAGAGCTAATGAGGGACAACAAACCAAGGCGGCGCTCGTGTATCAATATCTCACGAGTTCGCAATTTCGACATCGGATTGAGGCCATTAAGGAGGCATTTGAAGAAATGTACAACGATTTAAACAAAGAGAGAGGCATGATGGAGACGCGATGGAAAAAACGCGAACAACAGATCAAACGCATTATGGATGCTACCATGGGCATGCATGGAGATTTCCAAGGAATCGCCGGGAGTGCTGTGCAGGAGATAGACGGATCCGAAAGGCTTGTCCTTGAGGGGCCTACTAACCCTGAATTTTGACCCCAATATGATGTCCCGATTCTTTTGCAGAAACGACCGCTTGAGGTGACAACGATGCTCGACAAATTTCCGATGACCAAGCGTGGGTATGACACCCTGGAAGAGGAGCTTCGGCACCTCAAGAACGAGGAACGCCATCGAATCATCAAAGCGATTGCCGAGGCGCGGGAGCACGGCGATTTGTCGGAGAATGCGGAATACCACGCGGCCCGCGAACGGCAGAGCTTTGTCGAAGGCCGCATTCAAGAACTGGAGGCCAAGCTGTCCCGCGCCGAAGTCATCGATGCCGCGCGGCTTGCGGGCTCGGAAACCGTCACGTTCGGGTGCACCGTGACCCTGGCCGACGATGCGACCGACGAAGAGTCCACCTACCAAATCGTCGGCGAGGACGAGGCCGACATTCGCGCCGGACGGCTTTCGGTTGTCGCGCCGCTCGCCCGCGCCATCATCGGTAAAAAGGTGAACGCCAGCGCCGAGGTCTCCACCCCCAAGGGCCTCAAAACCTACACCATCATCAACGTGGTCTGGGTGTAAACAGGCACGATCTTTCAGCCGCCTTGAAACGAAAGCGGAATGTCCGGGGTATAACGGACCTCCAACAAAAGGCTCCTGGATTTTCGCACCCAACGGTTGTGCGAGACGCGGCGGTGAAAACCGGGACAACGAGACGGCGCCCACCCTCCGGGCACAAAAAAACCCGCGATTCGGCCGAAACGCGAGTACAGTACGCCATGGGTTTGTCAATACCCCTTTGGACCCCTCGAGTCAAGAAAAATCGTACAGGTCGTTTGTCGGCCCCCTCCCCTCCACCGTCGTCCCGGCGAAAACCGGGACCTCGAGCAGTCAGGCAGAGCGGTTCGGAATCCCTCGGGACCCCGGCTTTCGCCGGGGTGACGGTTCTTTTTTGCTCCGCCCTTTCCTGACCCCCTCCCTCGCGTGCCAGCGACTCCCCCGCAAGGATAGCCTGCCCCCCCAAGCGGCGTTGAAAAGCCCCCGCAACCTCCCCTGGTTCCCAAGCGGGGGTTGGGGTAGACTGCAAGGCCCTCGGGACGTGCGAATCCGGGGATCGTTCAACATGGTGAGTTTTTGGCATGGCCCCTCTGTCCGCCCCTCCCCCGCCCTCCGCGCGGCAAGCGCTTGCGGATCTGCGGGCACGGATTGACCGGATCGACGAGGCGCTCCACGAACTCTTGCGGGAACGCGCCGAGGTGGTGGACCAGGTCCGCGCCCTCAAGGGCCACCAGAATCTTTACATTCGCCCAGGCCGGGAAGCGCAGATGCTGCGCGTCCTGGCGGGCCGTCCGTCGGGCAAGTTGCCCGAAGGTCTTGTTGTGCGCCTGTGGCGGGAGATGATCTCGGCGTTCACACTTCAGGAAGGGACCCTGAAGGCCGCCGTGTTCGCGCCGCCCAAAGGTCCCGACCTCTGGGATCTCGCCCGTGACCATTTTGGCGCCTTCACGCCGCTTCTGGAAGAACCAACGGCCAAGGAGGCCCTGCAGGCGGTGCGGGATGGCAAGGCTACGGTGGCCGTTTTACCGCCCCCGACGGAGGGGGAAAAAGCCCCGTGGTGGCCGCTCTTGCTGGAGCCCGCGACGAAAGATTCGTTGGTGGTCTTCGCGATGTTGCCGTTTGAGCCGCTGCGCCCCGGACGCGGCAATGCCCGCCGAGCGCTTCCGATGGGGCTCATCGTCGGGCCCCTGGACCCCGAGCTCACCGGCAACGACCGGAGCTTTCTGGCCCTCACGGGCACGCACGTGACCGAGGTGGAGCTTCGCCGCGTTCTCGGCAAAGCAGGGTACAAGGTTCGGCAAACGTTTGTGCATGCCCCGCGCCGCGCGGCCTCGGCCCCCCTTCATGTCCTGGCGGAGGTCGAAGGTTACGTAGGTCGCGCCGACACGCGCCTGGGTCGCGTGCGGGCCATGATGGGCAGCCGCCTGCAGAGCCTGACCTCGCTCGGGGGCTATGCTGCGCCGCTGAAAGTTCCGGGTCGGACCAAGGTGGGGTGAGGGGATGGCTCCCGAATCTCCCCTGGCCCAACGTCTTGCGGATGTGCGCGCAGCGTTGCGGCGCGACAAGCTGGACGGGTTTCTGATTCCGTTCGCCGATGCCTTTCAAAGCGACGAGGTCCCGCCCTCGGACCGTCGGCTAACCTGGCTTTCCGGATTCACGGGCTCGTCCGGGCTCGTGGTGGTCTTGGACAACGCGGCAGCGTTTTTCACCGACAGTCGGTACACCCTGCAAGCCCTGGCCGAGGTCCCATCGGATCTGTTCACGCACGGCGACCTGACGGGGGAGACCGTGGGCGCATGGCTGGGGGAACAAGCGGCTCGGACGGAAGGGGCGCGAGGGGACAGGCCCCTGACCGTGGGGTTTGATCCGTGGCTTCACACCCCGCGCGGGCTTGAGCGTCTGCGAGCGGCGCTGAAGGGTCGGCCCGTGACATTGACGCCCGTTGCGACAAACCCTGTAGACACGTTGTGGACCGACCGGCCCGCCGCGCCCGCAAGCGGGGTGCGGGTTCATCCCCTGATCTACGCCGGGGAGGAGTCATCGTCCAAAAGGGCCAAGCTCGCGAACGCCCTGCGAGCCGAAGGATGCGGAGCGACGATCCTGGCCGATGCCACCTCGGTCGCCTGGCTCGTAAACGTGCGCGGGGACGACTTGCCGCACACGCCCGTCGCGCGAGGTTTTGCCGTGGCGCATGACGACGGGCGCGTCACCTGGTTCATGGACTCTGCACGAGTCCCCTCGGAGGTACGCGATCACCTGGGTCCCGACGTCACCGTGGCCGATCCGGGAACGTTTTCGGAGGCCCTGGGGCATGTGGGGGCCAAAGGCAAACCCGTGCACGTGGATCCGTCGGAAACGCCTGTGGCCGTTGCGACGTTGCTGCGTCAAGCGGGCGCGACGGTTGTGGAGGGCAAAGACCTCTGCGCCCCCCTCCGCGCCTGCAAGAACGCGGTGGAAATTGCAGGGGCGCGAGCGGCGCACGTGCGCGACGGAGTGGCCCTGGTCACGTTTTTTGCTTGGATGGATGAGTGCCTAAAGGTCGGTGAGCGCATCACAGAAGTCAGTGCCGCCGCGCGGCTGCTGGCTCTTCGCGCCGCGCAGGACCTGAACCGAGGGGCCAGTTTTGACACCATCGCGGGGGTGGGGCCCCACGGGGCCATCGTGCATTACCGCCCGTCCGAGGCGACCGACGTGCCGCTCGTGCCGGGAACGCTTTTGCTGCTCGACAGCGGCGGGCAGTACCTCGACGGCACGACGGACGTGACACGCACCCTCGCGCTCGGAACCCCCACGCCTGCCATGCGCGAACATTTTACGCGCGTTCTCAAGGGCCACATCGCGCTGGCCCGTGTGCGGTTTCCCGAAGGCACCCGAGGGGGCGACCTCGACGTTCTGGCGCGGCAATTCCTTTGGCAGGCGGGGCTCGACTACGGGCACGGCACGGGCCATGGCGTCGGGAGTTACCTCGGCGTGCACGAGAGCCCACCCTCCATCAGCCGGGGCGGGACCGAGTCCCTGCGGCCTGGGATGATCCTGTCGAACGAGCCCGGATTCTACGTCGAAGGTCAGTACGGCATTCGCATTGAAAGCCTGCAAGTGGTCACGCCCTGGCCCGACGACGCGCCAGGACGCAAGCCCACCTTGGGGTTTGAGGTTCTGACTCTGGTGCCGTTGGATCGTGCGCTGATGGACCTTGCGCTTTTGACGCCGGATGAAGTCGCGTGGGTGGATGCTTACCATGCCCGCGTTTGGGCGAGCCTCTCCCCGCTTGTGGACGCGGCAACCGCTGCGTGGCTCCGCGCCGCCACCGCCCCGTTGGGGAACGCGTGAGCTGAGGCCCCAGCCCCCGCACGTTCGTGCAACAAAAACCCGTTTTTTGTCGACAGCCTTCCTGGACGAAAGGGCCCGAACACCGTATTCACGACTCGTGGATGTCCGCCGTTAGGCGGGAAGCTCCGGCACCAGGAACCTTCATGAGTGCTCTTTTTGAAACCGATCGTTTGTTTTTTGGCGCTGCGGGGCTTGATCCGGCCGAGGTCGTGCGGATCGTGGACGATGCGCTGGTCGGCGCAGACGATGGGGAGTTGTTCCTCGAACACGTGCGCGATGAATCGTTCGTCTGGGACGATGGCCGCCTGAAGAAAGCCAGCGGTGGCACGACACAAGGCTTCGGTTTTCGGGCCGTCGCGGGCGCGTCGGTCGGGTACGCGCACGGGGTGGCCTTGGACGCCCGCGCGCTTCGCCGCGCCGCTGAGACCGTGCGGGCTGTGCGCGGCGGGGCCTCGGGCACGTTGGCCCTTCCCCCCGGCGGGACGAACACCGCGCTTTACGAACCCGATAGCCCGCTTGAATCGGCCCCGTTTGCCGCCAAGACGCAACTCTTGCAAGACATCGACGCCTACCTCCGCGCCCGCGACCCACGGGCGCATCAGGTCAGCGCACGCCTCGGGGGATCCTGGCAAGCCGTTCAGATTCTGCGCCCCGGCGGGGCCCGCGTCGCGGACCTACGCCCACTCACGAGCCTCCACATCACCGTCGTCGCGCGGCAGGGGGATCGCCTGGAAAGCGGCTCGGCGGGCGGGGGTGGACGTGGGGGGTACGAACGCCTTTTGGACCCCGCGACGTGGAAAGCCTGGGCTGACGAGGCGCTCCGGCAGGCGCTTGTCAACCTGGAGGCCGTCCCCGCCCCGGCCGGCGCCATGACGGTGGTCCTCGGCCCCGGCTGGCCCGCCGTTTTGTTGCACGAAGCCGTGGGGCATGGGCTGGAGGGCGACTTTAACCGCAAGAAAACGTCCGTCTTTTCGGGCCTTCGGGGTCAGCGCGTTGCCGCACCGGGCGTGACCGTGGTGGACGACGGCACGTTGCCCAACCGACGAGGGTCCTTGACCGTGGATGACGAGGGCACCCCGACACGGCGCACGGTGTTGATCGAAGATGGGATCCTTGTCGGCTTGATGCAGGACCGTCTGAACGCCCGCCTGATGGGGGAAGCTGCGACCGGCAACGGACGGCGCGAGAGCTTTGCGGCCCCGCCCCTCCCCCGCATGACCAACACCCTGATGCTGGGCGGAGCGCACGACCCCGCCGAGATCATCGCGTCGGTGCAGCGAGGCCTCTACGCGCCACAGTTCGGCGGCGGACAGGTGGACATTACCTCGGGCCAGTTCGTGTTTTCGGCGACCGAGGCGTATGAAATCCAGAATGGCAAGATGGGACGGCCCGTCAAAGGCGCGTCCCTGATCGGCACGGGGTTTGAAACGCTCAAGCGCGTCACGATGATCGGCAACGACCTCGCCCTCGATGACGGCATCGGCACATGCGGCAAAGACGGCCAGAGCGTCCCCGTTGGCGTCGGCCAACCCACCCTCCGGATTGACGACATGGTGGTGGGGGGAACGGAGGGGTAGGCCCTACGGCTTCCGTCGTCCTCAAAGAATAGAGAGGGTGAGGAGCAAGAACAGACCTTTTCCGCGCCCTTACGCGGCGGTGAAGAAATTTACGCCGAGTACGTTGAGTGAGGTTTTTGGGCGTCCCCGGCCTTTTCCCGACGAGGATTGTATCGCAACCGGACGATTCGGCCGGGTTTTGCCCCTAAAAACATTCATTTTACTTTCATGTTTCGGAGGTAGAATACGGTCACAGGGATTATAGCGCGAGAGACGAGACAACAAACAGGGGGCCCACATGAAGAGAAGAGAATTCTTGAAGGGATTGGGATTGGCAGCAGCAGGGCTCACAATAGGAGGGGCCATGCCAGCGCTTGCTGGTGAACCGCCGTTCACTGCTCGATCGGGACTTAGTCCTGCCATCGAGAGAGAACGTCAAAGAGAGCTGCTTGACGCTTGCCGTGCGGGGGGCGTGAGCATTGAAGAGGCTTTCAAGGGATGGGGGATGAGCCTTGGCCTCGATCCCGTAAACCTTAAGAGGGTTGACATTGGGACGAAAGAAGGCAGCACGTTGGGGCGTCTCGTTGTGACTGTGACGGGAAGCATTGCTCCCGACGGCTCATTGCAAGGACCGGCCCGAACTTTTCAGAGGACTCTCAACATACGGGGCAGCCTCGTCCACCTTCTCCAGGATGGGCAAAGCCCATCAGGGACCGTTTCGCTTAAAGTTTTTAATGACTCTCTTTCTATACTAGACTCCACCCGCGACTTTATCTTGTGGGTGAAGGCCCATTATCCCGATGTTCGTTCTGATAGAGGCGCCCGTATTCACCGACTCGTGAAACCTGTGACTGAAGTTTCGGGAAAGCTCCAAGCTCAGCTCCAATCACACCCCCCCACACTGAAGGGCCTGGAGGCCCTGGCGGCTCTGGACGGCGTTCTTTATCGTCTCCTTGAGCCCACAACACCCAGACAAAGCCCAGCAAACACCAATGCTCAGGACCTGTTGGCTTTGGCCGCGAACAACATACGGACTTGGGGGGATTTGACGGATGGCCTCGCCGAAGCCGATTACCTCCCCCTCGCTCGTCAATTGGATGAGGTTGCACGAAGACTCCAAGGGCTGGCTGAAATTGGACAATCGTTTCAGCAGCCCGAAATAAAACCCGGATTGGGTTCTGTGGACAGCCTGCGTGAGCCCCGATCCCCTCTCTTCACGTTGCCGCTTGATCAAGCTCGCCCGGTCTGGGCGTTGGACGACAAGGGTCAAGGCGCAGCACAAGAGGCCCAATATGCAGCGTTTGCAGCTTTTCTAGGGGCAAAGCAGGGGGGCTTCAATGAAGCCTTTGTAGCAGCAATTCCGGGAACGTTAGGGGGTGTGGTCCAAAGGCTTTTTGCTTATGATAATCCGGCCGCAGTAGCTGCCGATGAAGCGTTGGCACGTGAAGCCAAGAAGAAGGGGTGGAACCCCAAAGGCGAAACCCTGAGACCCGTTGACTTTACCTTGCCCGGTCAACTGGATATCTTCCTTCAACCCATTAGTGGTGTCTTTGCAGCCGCACAAGGGGCAAGAGGCGTGCCACTATCTGCTGCATCGGATGACATATACTTGGGCATGAGTGCCCAAGCGGCAGCAGCTGTCTTTACAACGGCTCAAAATTCGCCGAATGCTACTCAGGATCCAGCAACAGCCCTTGGCATTCTGAGGACCGCGCTTCGGGAATCCGGACAGCCAGGGGATCAAGCCTTTCTGAATCAATGGGCTCCGATGTCTACGACCGCTCCGCAGCCCCCCGCAGGCTCACAATCGGGGGGTCGACAGGCAGCACCGACATACACCCCCCGCTGACCGTCCTGCAACGCACCAAGGGCTTGCAGGGTGGAGGACAGGGCGAGGAAAAGAGCCAGGGAATCGCGTCACGTTCGTCGCGACGTTAGCCCCTCAACACCCCGGCGGTTTGGCACCACGCCGCGACGGGGCGGAGGGCGGGGTCCCGCAGCAACCCGCGCGTGTGGGCCTCGACGCGGGGCAGGAACGCGGCCTTAGACCGACGAGCGGGCTCGTTAGCGCAACGGGCGAGCAGGCCCAGGACCCGCGTGTGGCGCTTGGCCGCCAACAGGGTGCGGGCCGTTCGTAGGGCCTCCCGATCCTCACCCGGCCGAACCTCCCGGTACGTCGTCTCCACCACGTCAACGTAGGCCGCGCCATGATCGCGCCGAACGGCTTCGGTCAGGGACGCGAGGTCGTAGGCGGCGGGCCCCAGGCCTGCGTCTTGAAAATCAATCAGTCCCACATCACGCGGTGAGGCACGTTCCGGCAGGTCCATCAAATTGTCCGGCATAAAATCGCGCAGCATGAGCGTCGGCGTCGCGGCCTCCAGCGGGGCCAGCACCTCTGTCCACGCTGCGCGAAACGCGTCGCGCTCCTCCACGCGGACCGGAGTCCCCCGCACGTAGGGGACATAGAAATCCAGAAACTGCTCGGCCTTCGCGACCAACGCCGCCGTGTCAAACCTCGGCAGGGTCAACGTCGTCGTCGCGGTCCCTTCAAACCGCGTGTGCAAATGCGCCAGCGTCCGCGCCGCGCGGCGGTAGATCGCCTCAGGGGGCGCACCCGCGCTCAGTTGCCCCCCGAACGTCGCGCCGCCCAAGTCCTCCATCAGGACAAGCCCCTCGTCGGGCCATGCGGCGTAGACCTCCGGAGCCGAGAGCCCGAGGCCCCGCAAGATCGCTGCGAGCGCGACAAATGCGGGCGTCTGATCCAAGGGGCCGGCTTGCATCAGAATCGCCGTGCGGGGGCCTGCCCCGTGGGGGCGCTCAAGACGGGCGAATCGCCGCGAGGAAAAATCGGCAGGAATGGACGTCACCGTCGCCGCGCCGTCCCACCCCGCATCCTCAAGAAACACGCGCGTTCGAGCGGCCAGGAGATCTTCGGCGGAAGGTAACGTCGGCGGGGGAGGAGGCACGTTCATCGGAAGGTCCTTGGGGTGTGGCCCCGCGAAGATCAACGAAAAACAGGCGGGCGACAACCGTCCTCTTTGGTGAGGCTTCGTGCGGTGTTCGCCGTTACCGACCCTGGAACGGCCCCCGGAATCCCTTGCGAACAGCCCTGCCTCCTCTTCCGTTAACCCCCTCAAGTGTCCGGCCGGTTCGCGGAAGACCTCTTTACGGCGGCGTGCGAGGCCTCTAAAAGCAGAGCCGAAGGCGGGAGGAGACGGCCTCCGCCGCGCGGGCGTGGCGGAACTGGTAGACGCGCTGGATTTAGGTTCCAGTGGCTTTGGCCTTGGGGGTTCGAGTCCCTTCGCCCGCACCACTTTGTTTTCCAGAAAGGAGGGTCGCACCTGTGTCCCTACGTTTTGATTCCCTGAGTCGTGAGGGCCTCAAGGCCTCGTTCGCGGTTACGATTCCCGCCGATGTGATTCAGGCCGATGTGAACACGCGTTTGGATCGGGTTGTTTTGACGGCCCGTGTGGACGGATTCCGCCCCGGCAAGGCTCCACGGGCGCTTCTGGTGCAACGCTACGGTGCGGGCCTCCGCGCCGAAGTCGTGGACGAGGCCCTGAAGACGGCGGTTCGGACCCTGTTGAACCAAGAAAAACTGCGCCCCGCCGATCATCCGCGCATCCACGACCTCCAGGATGTCCCCGAGCAGGACGTGACGTTCCGTCTGGAAGTGGAATCCCTGCCCGACATTACCCTCATGGATTTTGCAGCGCTGCAGCTTGAACGCCTGGAAAGTAACGTGCCGTCCGCGACGGTGGAGCAACGCATGGCGCACCTGGTCGCTCTGACGGCACCCCTGGTGCCCCTTGCCGAGCCGCGCCCGGTCCAACCGGGAGATGTGCTGACGGCGGATTCGGTGGCCTCGATGGAGGGTCAGCCCGTGCCGAGCCTGACGTTTGAGGGTGAGACCGTTTCGTTGGACAAGGAGTTTTGGCCCGAGGAGTTCGAGCAAGGACTGATCGGCGCTGAGGTGGGTGTTCCCCGCGAGGTGACGTTTACGTTTCCCGCCAAGACCCGAGGTCCCTTGGCGGGGAAGACGGTCACGTGCCAGATCACGGTTCGGGAGATTCGCGTTCACAAACCGATCACGCTGGACGATGCCTTTGCACAAACATGCGGCGCGGAGTCGCTGGAGGCTCTGTACAGCAAGGTTCGCGCGTATGCTCAGCAACATCAGGACGCCCTGGCACGGTCGATCCTGAAGCAGAAACTTCTGGATGTTCTGGACAAGGGTCACGATTTCCCGTTGCCGGAGGGGGTTGTGGAACGGGAGTTTGCGGGCATTTGGGCCGAGGTGGAACGGCAGAAAGCGCAAGGCGATTTGTCCGCCGAGGATGCCGCCAAGAGCCTCGACGATCTGCGGGCCGAGTACCGACGCATCGCCGCGCGGCGCGTCCGCCTCGGGCTCGTTTTTTCGGAAGTCATTCAGCGGAACAACCTGGAGGTCACGCGGGAGGAACTCCGGCAGGCTGTTTTGCACCAAGCCTCGTCGTTTCAGGGCAACCCTGAGGCCGTCTTCACGTACTACCGCAACAACCCCGAGGCGGTGGAGCACTTGAAGACTCCGATCCTTGAGGACAAGGCTGTGGATTTCATTTTAGCCAAGGCGACCCTGACACCCCGAACTGTCGCGTCGGAGGAGCTCAACAAACTGTCCGAGATGGTGTCGTGACATCGGCCACGCGCGCCGAGGCGTCGTCGGACGAATCGGCCGCCTTGCTCGTAAGCGGTCGGGCGGTCCTTGAGGCGGAAAGTCGGGCGCTGGCGGCCTTGGCCGAAACGTTGGGCGCACCGTTTGCCCAGGCGGTGGGGCTTCTTGTCGCATGCCGCGGGCGCGTGGTTGTCACTGGCATGGGCAAAAGCGGGCACATCGCCCGCAAAATTGCGGCCACGTTAGCGTCCACCGGAACACCCGCCTTGTTTGTTCACCCCGGTGAAGCGAGCCACGGTGACCTCGGCATGGTCCTTGCCGAGGACTGCGTGGTGGCGCTGTCCAACTCGGGCGAAACGGCCGAACTCGCCAGCCTGGTGGAGCACACGCGGCGTTTCAAGATCCCCCTGGTGGCTCTGACGGGGCGCGAATCCAGCGCCCTCGCGCAGGCGGCCGATGTTGTCGTGCTGTTGCCCGCGTTGCCCGAGGCGGGGGCTTTAGGACTTGCGCCGACAACGTCCACGACGATGATGCTGGCGCTGGGCGATGCGTTGGCAGCAGCGGCGCTGGAGCGCCGAGGGTTTACCGCCGAGGACTTCCGCGTCTTTCATCCGGGCGGCAACCTGGGTAATCGCCTCGTGCGCGTGGACGAGGTGATGCGCGGAGGGGCCGATCTGCCGTTGGTCGCGCCGACGGATAAAATGGCGCATGTGCTGGTCGTGATGACCGAAAAACGCTTTGGCTGCGCGGGCGTCGTGGACGCTGCGGGCCGCTTGGTGGGAATCGTGACGGACGGTGATTTGCGCCGTCACATGCGCGACGATCTTTTGGGCCTGCCCGCCGCCGAGGTGATGACTCCCGACCCCATGACGGTTCCTCCGCGCCTTCTAGCCGCCGAGGTGTTGAAACTGCTCAACGATACAAACCGCACGCAGATTTTTGTGGTGGACGATTCCAAGCCCGTGGGAATCGTGCATCTTCACGATCTCTTGCGCACGGGGGCACGGTTCAGCGCTGTATAAAAGACGCTTGGCCTTTGGGCAAACAGAGGGTGTTTTACCCAAACTCCCCCGGTGGGGGGTCGATGGGGACGTTGAGGTCTTCGAGCAACAACTCCTCGTTCGTCAGCTTCATTTGCCCGATGGTAAAATGTTCGGGCGCGTTTTGCTCGGGGTCGAACACGTCCATGTCGTAGGGCGCGACGCGAATGTCGGTGCGGAACAGGGCGTTTTTGAAAACGACCGTGCATGTCAGGGTAAACAAGTTATCGCGCCCGATGCTTTTGTAGGTTACGGGCATGAGCCGCGCGGCCACTTCGGTTTTTTCCTGTGCGTTCGCGTTGGAAAGCCACACAACGTCCTCGGGTTTTTCAACGACGAGGAACCGCCCGAGTTGCCCGCGCACAAAATGGAAAAAGAATCGCGCATAAACGGGCAGAGTCTTGCGGTCCAGCTTGATCGGCGCCCGTTCGTTCACGCTGTAAATGGGCTCGTTCGTCCAGTTCATGATCGAGGCGTCGCCCGGTTTATGCAAAAGGTACCGCACGTTGGGCGGCGGAAGAGTCATGTCCGTGAGTGCGTACAGTTTGACGTCATCGTAAAAAGGCAGGGGCGTACACTGGACCAACGTTCGGTCCGTCGGCACCGTCACGGGATGAAGATCGCCCGCGATGTCCGAGAGAAACGCTCGCGCGTCGTCCGGATTCAAGGTTGCATAGTCTACGCTAAACATTGCTTGATCTCCTGTCCCCTGTGATCCTGCCACTCAGGTGGCAACCTGCACAATGGTTGCAACCTCACCCGCCAGACCGCTGGCCCCCACGGTGATTCGGGAATCCAGCATACGCCGCACAAGCGCCCGCAGCCCCTCGCGGTTGCCGTTTTCGAGGAACGCCGCCCCTTCCGCCACGAGGGCTTGGAATCCCTCGTTGTCGGGAAACAGGTACGGAGCCTCCGCCAACCGTTTGTACCACGCTTCAACGTAACGCGGATCACGCCACGCCACGGCGAAAAACAAGTGACGCATAAAGCCAAGCTGCGCCCGTGCCTCGACCAAGGACGATTCATCGTCTTTGTCCAGAAGCTCCTGAACCTTTTGCGCGGCCTCGTCGAACGGCCCGGTTTCGGCGGGGCTCGCGCCTCCGCGTGCGACGCGGTTGAAGACGGCAACGGTCCGCCCCAAGCGCCGTTGCAACAAGGGGGCTTCTTGCTTGCGCCCCGCGCGCGCGATGTCCTGCCGGATAAACCGCGCTTCCTCAACAACACAGCGCAGGGTTTCCGGGTCCTCGGGGTTGTCGCCCAGCATGTCGCGCTGGTCGGCCAGGCGCGTCTTGAGGATGTCCAAATCCTTGCCCGCATCCGGGCCAAGGGCGGCGGATAATTCGCCCCATTCTTCCTCGCCGTGGTCCAGCACGGCCTTGGCCAACGCCGCGCCGTGGACGGGATCAAAACTTTGTTGGCCCGCTTGGGGCGCGTAAAATCGAGGTCCCTTCAACGTTTGGTCGGTCTTGGGCAGGCGGATGTCGGCCTGAAGAATGCCGCTTTCGCTCATGCGCCAGAGAACCTCGACGGGATCCCCCGCCGAAAGACTCGACGACCCTTCGGGCAAATCCTGATCGGTGATTTGAAAAACGCCTACGCACAAATTGAGGTCCACGCGCTCGGCGTATTCGACTTGGAACACCTCAACGGTGATGGCGCCGGAATCGTTCGGGCCCACGGCGCGAGCGGCGGTAAAGCGGGCCTGGCCCTCGGCGGGCAGGGAATCGCCCTTGTTCACAAGGGGGACAAAAGCGTTGGTCGGCGCATCCACCGACGGAATCGCTTTGACGGCCAGCGTGTGCGCGGCCTTGATGATGCCGACGGAGGCCGCAAGGCGCGTGATCACCAGGGTTTGATCGTGGCCCTCCACGGTCTTCCCATCGGCGTCCAGCATGTGCACCACCAGGCGGTTTTCGCCCACGGTCACAAGCGGCACCATGACGGTCAGACCCTCCACAAGCGGCAGGGGGTCCGAATCCCACGTGCCCGCCAGGACACGCACTTGGCTGAGGTCGGGGGGTAGGTCCTCGGGTACGCGGAGCGTCAACACCACGCGATCCTCCGCCACGCGCGCCGGGTGCGCGAACGTCACGGCGTTGATGGCAGGAGAGGGCGAGGCGCTTTCGGCTTCTTCAAGGTCCAACGATTCGGTGGCCTCCGCCTCGGCGGTCGGTGCAAGGTTGGAGGTTGAGGGGGCGGGGGCCACCGTTGTCCCCCGGCTTTCACCGTACAGCGCCGCGCCGATTGCCACGGCGGTCAGCGGATCGGTTGTGAGGTCAGCGGGAATGCCCAGTTCGGAGGTCAGCACCTCGCGCACCAACGGAATGCGGCTCGGCCCCCCGATGAACACCAGGCGGTTGACACTGGTGAGCGGGATCTCCGCCTCCTCCATCATCAGGCGAATGACGTTCACCGTCTGCGACAGAGGCTTGCGAATCAGCTCGTCCAACTGGGCGCGGGTGAACGGGACCTCCAGGTGAATCGGAATCTCGCTGCGATCCAAAAGGCGCACCTCGTCCTCGGAGGCGAGAATCGTCGTCTCGTCCTGGGACGACAGGTCAATCTTGGCGCGCTCGGCGGCCAGGTGCGCAATGCGGAGCAAACGGCGGTACGCGGGTTCTTTTGTGAGCGGCTCGGGCAAATCGAACGTTTCATGCAGCCAGGGGCGCACAACCTCGTTCACGATCAGCCGATCAAAATCGCGCCCGCCCAGCATGTTGACGCCCCGTTGAGCCAGGATGCTCACGACGCCGTCTTTTGCCTCGGCTAACGCCACGTCGAACGTGCCGCCGCCAAAGTCGTACACAATGAATTGGCCCGTGCGTGCCGCGCCGTTCGCAATCGAGGCCAGCGCCGCCGCGATGGGTTCGGGCACAAACTCCACGTTCGCAAGGCCCGCGCTTTGGGCAGCCCGCAGAGTCGCCTCGGACTGCATTTGGTTGAACGCGGCGGGAATGGCGATGGTCGCGCTTTCAAACGTCGCGATGCCCGTCTCGGTGCTCGCTTGGGCGATCAGCTGGCGGATGATGTCGGCGGAGCACTCTTCCGGGGACAACGTCACCCCGGCGTCTTTGATCTCAAGAGGCGTCGAGGTGCCCATGAGTCGCTTGAACCCCGACACAACGCTTTCGGGCGCAATGAGCGCTTGATCGTGCGCGCGCCGCCCATAAAGGCGATGCCCGCGCTTATCGATGTAAATCGCGGACGGCAGAGTCTCGCCCCCGTCCGTTGGACGGAAGACGCGGGGCTTACCGTCCACGATGCCCGCGATCACGCTGTTGGACGTTCCAAGGTCAATGCCGATCTTCATGGTCTGAAGGTTTAGCCGAAAAGAGTTAACACCGCTTTACGGGAGTGTTACCTTCCCCTTACTTTCTTGCAAGGGAGCTGTTGGGAAAAAGGGCCTCACAACGTCCCGAGCTTTCTGGTCTTTCCAACGACAGGACACAAAGGAGAACTCCTGCCGGGCCGCAAGATAACCGCACCCCCCTCCTCGCTCCCCTCACCTGCTGACTTTCAAATGGCCCTGACAGGGCGTTGACGGTGAACGCATTCCCGTGCTTAGTGCCCATCGGCCCGTCCCCTTCGTCTAGAGGCCTAGGACATTACCCTTTCACGGTAGTAACACGGGTTCGAATCCCGTAGGGGACGCCAAGAGAATCAAGGGCTTAGCGTCCATCTTTCCGGCCCCCTAGGACATTTTGGGTAAGTTTTGGGGAATAAGCGGTGTGAAACCGTGGGGAATATCGGGGCATAGACGAGGACAGTTCCAGGGGGTCCGGGCCCCCCAGAAACGAAAAGGGGGCACCTTGCAGCACCCCCCTTCTTCCCGGACCGAATGATCCTAACGATCAAGCGGTTGTCCGGGGCTCTTTGGCCTAATTTCACCCACCCATTTTGTCCATTATGCCTATTTTTTGTTTCTGGGCTGTCTGGTTTACGCCCGTGCCCCTTAGTGTCGTGTCTCCAACATCGCTTTACAATTTAACGCGGCGCGTGATGTAAGCCCTTGCTTATCCAAAGAAGATGTGCTATGGTTAGAATGGTTTGATTTCATCTTTCCGAAAGGGGTTCATCTCATGCGTACACTGGCTTTCACGACTCTCGTCGTTGCCGCTTGGATGGCTTACAGCGCTGTCCCGGCTCAGGCGGATTACGTGCCCCCTGTCCGTAACTGGTATTCCTATACGACAGGGGGAGGATCCGCAGGACCCAACGCCAGACTTTGGGGTTGTTACCCTGCAACGGGACGGCCAGCTAGTAACCCCTTGAAAGAGCGGTGTCCTTTGGATGTGTACACCAACAATACAGGGAGTGAGCTTGTCGTGCATGTCGAAATGCCTGCCCCGGCTGGCAGTTCGTGTACGTTACAAGTTCTCGTCACGGGCGATCCTCAGACTGCGTATGTGACACTCTCTACGTACGAACAAGCGGGGAATTTATGCGTTGTGGACGCCATTGTTCCGCCAACGCATATGTATTTCGTCAAGGCGATCACCGCCGGAGCAGAGAATACCCCGAGCGGCAATCATATCGTCAGTAAGTGGCTGGAATTCCGTACAGAAAAAACTAGCCAGCGTATCTGTGCGGCAGGCTCTACGGGCTGCGCCTATTGATGAAACAAAAGTAAGGGGGTTCTCTCCCCTCACTGCCCGACGGATTTGAGGTGCCCATTCAAGGGTGGAAAGCCGAAGGGGGTGAGGGTGAGAGGGCTTTTTGCGGGGTTTGGACGTTCAAAACTTTTCGAGGTCGTGTGTTGAGCAAACGCTTGATGGTGTCAACCCGCATAGCTGAGAGGTGTTAGCACAAAATAGGAATGTCCGCTTTCTGCAAAGTTGACATGTCCCCTTTTTATGGGGGACGGAGAGGCAAAAAGGGGGGTGAAAGCCACCCTGTTTTCTCCGGCGCAAGGGCTCTCAAGAGGCCTGAAAGACAGACCTTAGCACAGCCCCTCGGCGGGAGGGTGCGGGCCTCGGTTGCGGCGTTGAGGGCCAGCCGCCTCTGGCGGCGCTCCGCGCCTTTTGCCCCCGCCCCCCTATTCCGGCCCGCCATCGCCGTTCAAAGTCCCCGTGCGTTCACCGTCTCTGCCACGCCCGCTTGCCCGTCCTCCACTCGCCACGCCGCTCTTCTCCCTCAAGCGGACATGACTACTTTGCGTTGACAGGTCTTATCACCGGGTTGTTTTGCCCTTGCTTATCCAAAGAAGATGTGCTATGGTTAGAATGGTTTGATTTCATCTTTCCGAAAGGGGTTCATCTCATGCGTACACTGGCTTTCACGACTCTC
>CAIPYM010000019.1 GCA_903869345.1 uncultured Pseudomonadota bacterium | reverse complement strand
GCAGACGCAGGCGTGCGACGGGGTTTCGTTGAACGATATGCTCTGGTACTCGCCGCAGCCGTTGGACATTGCAACCGGCATTGTCCCCAAGACGGTGCGCGCGATCACGGCCGGGGCGACAGATGCCACGTCAGGTCTTTTCACACCTCAATCCCTGCGCGACGCCTTCAAGCGATGGAGCACGCGATAGGGAAGCAGCGTGAATTGCCAAGGGGCTTGGATGCCAGGTTAAAACGGAGGATATCATGCGAGAACACGTGAACAAGCCAGGCGAAAAAAGCGACCTACGGAAAAGGATTCGCTTTGTGGTGATCCTTTTTCTTCTTGGATCCTGTTTCACGATCACCTCGCCGAGAACGGCCTACGCGGATGAATCGGGATGGGCGATTTTCTTTGGAGATATCGCACAGGCTGCTTTGGCGGCGTACAGATTTGCTAGGCAAGAACTCGAATGGGTTGCAACGAAGTCCAACGAATTGGCCAAAGCGCTTACCCTCAAAGACGCCGATGCCCGCAAGATGGAATTGGACAAATTCTTGGGCATTCTTAATCTGAAAGGGCAAGCAGCATCGACTGAAAGCATCGCGCACAACCAACAGATGGCCTCCCGGATTGCTGCTGCCCAGGGCACGGTCCCTATCACTGATCTTCCCAAAGGTGTTCTGGTCGTTGTGTGTTCGGATAAGGCGCGGGAAATTCTTTTGCGTATTCTTGCCGAAAGAGCTGAGGCTATCGCGGCCCTGCTTGCGGCAAGCGTTTACAAGGGGGAGCTTGCCAAGGATCTTCTCGATTTGGCCGCTTCCATGGCGGCCTTGGCCCGTGTCACGAACACCGAAGATCCGGCCGTTATTTCGCCCACTTCTCCCGTTGCATGGACGGAGGGGGGGCAAGCGGGCGATCGGATTATTCAGGCCTCGCTTCAGCGTGTATCGGCAGGCGGCAGCAATAAGCCTTACGAAGGGGCCGCGCACATAGCCACGTCGGTTGTAAACATCCTTTTGAACAATGGGTTTGGCGGAAGCCCCCCTGTTTTTCCCCCCATAGGACTTCAAACCGACGGCAAAACATATGGACTCAACAAACCCGCGGGGTCGAACGTTGACGCTGAGATGCTGTTTTATGAACTGATCACCCGCTGTACCACGGGATCCGGTTTTGTCGGCCAGATACCAACAGGCTACTCGCCGCAGTCCCTGCCGGCGCGTACAGTCTGGGATATTGACTACCTTAGAGCCAACCAAGCCATGCTCGCCTGTCTGCGGGCGGTGATGTACAATACACGCTTTTCGTGTGAAGACCAGTATGTTGCCAACGGTACGGACAGCGGCTGGAAGAACGCTTGCACTTACATCCCCCAGTTCGTCTATGCCCTCACGGCTGTCAATGAAACGGCGAGTTCAGATGATCCACAAACAGGGGGAGGAACGCCCGGACAACCCCATATTTTCCTTCCGAGTCCTCTGATGGACAAGAACAACAAACAGCTTCCATCCTACATGGAAGTCTTGAAGGGGGCCTGCGATTATTGCGTCTTTACGTCCATCAAGGATAAGACAAAAATCATGATCCATGGTACCCCAGGCATTGATATTGCGGTAGAAGAGTGTGCAAAACAGTGTGATCGCTACACGGGTATGCGGGATCGCCTTGAGAGGGATATGGTTCAAGCTACACTTTTGCTGAACACCCTGCCCCATAATTCCGCGGGAACGACGGTGCCCACAAGCCTCATGGGCGACGAAGCGGTTGTGGATCCGAATCAACAAAGGTCAACGACACAGAGCATCAGTGCGCCGGGGTCGGCGCTCGCGCCACATAAGGGGCAACCGGGAACGAAAGACGGGGTCGTTCAGGTCTCGGCCTCGGATTTGGCCAAGCTGATCGAGGAAGCGGGGAAGAATGTGTACAACAAGAAATTGCAAGGACCTCTTCCGAGCGTCTTTCCACGATTCCTGATGGAGAAGCCGTAAGGGGAGAAGACAAGGGACAGAGGACGGTCTGTAGAATCCGTCATCGCGAGCGGAGCGAAGCGATCCAGCTCACCCCCTTTCGGTCGAACGGAAAGGGCCGGAGGTGGATGACTGCGCCCCCTTCGGGGGCTCGCAAGGGCGGTTCTTTTGTCTTGTCGGGACCCTGAGGGGCCTGGAAGAGCGGTTAAGAATCCCTCGGGATCCCGGCTTTCGCCGGGATGACGGTGAAGGGGACGGGGCAAAACGGAGAATCCCTGCCGTGCCGCAGGATATTAAAGGATCAACCCTTCATGCCCCCTTCTTGTGTTGCTCTGATTGTCGCGGGGGGATCCAGCAGCCGATTCGGTGGGTCGATTCCCAAGCAGTACCAGCCGCTTGGGGGTATGGCGCTGATCCGTCGGACCGTGCTCGCGTTTCAGGGGCACCCCGGCGTGCAGGCCGTGCACGTTGTTATTAACCCTGCGCACAGGGCTCTCTACGATGTGGCCTTGGCGGGGCTTGATGTGCCCCCGCCCATCGCGGGCGGTGCGGAGCGTCAGGATTCCGTGCTTTGCGGCTTGGAGGCCTTGGCCCTTCGGCCCGAGGGGGCTCCGGCGAGGGTCCTCATTCACGACGCCGCACGCCCCCTGATTGATGCGGCGACCATCAGCGCGGTGATCAAGGCGCTCGACGAGGTACCTGCGGCGCTGGCTGCCAAGCCGCTCGTGGATACCCTGAAACGCGCAAGCGCGGGCGCGACGACGGTGGCGGGGACCGTGGATCGCGCGGGGCTTTGGCAGGCGCACACGCCGCAGGGATTTCACTTTCCGGCGATTCTGGCCGCTCACCGCGCGGCGGCGGGGCAGGCTTTGACGGACGATGCCGCCGTCGCCGAGCGGGGCGGGATCCCCGTGATGCTCGTTCTTTCCAACGCGGACAACATGAAGATCACCAACCCTGATGATTTGGGCCGTGCGGCCCGCCTGTTGGGGCAATCGTTCGGCGATGTGCGGACGGGCCTCGGGTTTGACGTTCATCGCCTGATTCCCGGCGAGGGCACGATTCGCCTGGGCGGGATTGACGTGCCGCACACGCACGGCCTCGAAGGTCACTCGGACGCCGATGTGATCCTGCACGCGGTGGTGGATGCGCTTCTGGGGGCGCTGGGGGCGGGGGACATCGGTACGTATTTTCCGCCCAGCGACCCGCAATGGCGGGGCTGCGACAGCGCCCGATTCGTGAGCCACGCGGTGAGCCTTGTTCACCAACGCGGCGGGATCATCGCCCACGTGGACGTGACCTTGATCGGGGAGCAGCCGCGTCTTAGCCCCCACCGGATCCAGATGGTGGAGCGTTTGGCCGCGCTCTTGGAAATCACCCCGGACCGCGTGAACGTGAAGGCCACGACGACCGAGCGCCTCGGGTTTACGGGGCGCAGTGAAGGCCTTGCGGCCCAAGCCGTTGCGACCTTGCGGTTCCAGGAGACGTAAAGGTTCCTCAGCCTTCCGCCTTATACGCGCGGGCGTAGGGCGAAGCATCAAGAAGGACGCCAAAGCCTTCGCTCTGCGGTCCGTAACACCTGGTCCAACAAGGCGTTCTTCTCCGCAACCGCTCGGCGGAGATCGGTCACTTCATGGGGTCGGTGGGATTACACCATCGCCATGCCGCCGTTGACGTGCAACGTTTGGCCGGTGATGTACCGTGCGGCGGAGCTGGCGAGGAAAACGGCGGCGGAGGCAATGTCCTCGGGCGTGCCGAACGTACCAACGGGAATGGCCTTTAACAGCGCTTGACGGCGATCCTCCGGCAAACGGTCGGTCATGGGCGTGACGATGAATCCGGGCGCGAGGGCGTTCACGGTGATTCCACGCGGTCCCATTTCCTGCGCGAGCGATTTGGTCATGCCGATCAGACCCGCCTTGGCCGCCGCGTAATTGCTTTGCCCGGCATTGCCCGTGACGCCGACAACCGAGGTGATGTTGATGATGCGTCCCCAACGGCGACCCATCATGCCCTTAAGGACCGCGCGGCACAGACGAAACGGGGCCGACAAGTTGACATCGAGCACCGTCTGCCAATCCTCGTCCTTCAGGCGGAGCGCCAAGCCATCGCGCGTGAGGCCCGCGTTGTTGAGGAGGATATCCACCCCGCCGCCCAGCGCGTCCTCGGCCTCGCGCACCAGGCGCGGTGCCGATTCCGGGTCGGCCAGGTCGCTGGTGACCACAAACGCACCTTCCCCGAGCTCGGCTTGCAACGTTTCCAAGGCCGGACGGCGCGTGCCGGTCAGGACCACGCGCGACCCTGCGGCATGAAGTCCCCGCGCGAGCGCTTGGCCGAGGCCGCCCGACGCACCGGTGATGAGGGCGTTCTTGCTGGAAAGGTCCGCCATGGTCGGAGGTTCCTGATGCGAGGGGGAGGGACATCGGGGCAAGAGGGAAACCGTCGGACGCGCAACGGATCGCCCAGGCCCCATCTCGGGCATAACGGAGAGCTCCCCAGGGGTCAAGAATTCAGCGGGGATTCAGAAGGAAAAAAGTCTCTTCACTTTTCGGGGCGCAGGGAGTGCAGTTAAGGTTTTCGGGCCCACAGATTGCTCTCTTCAACGTACTTTTTGAACGCTAATAATTTGGAGGAATCCCAATCCAACCCAGCGGATCGTCTGTTTTCAACAGAAACAGCATGGGCGGAGCGGTAAGCGTGTAGAGCTTGGGCGATCATCTCCTGATGGTCCCCAGGAAGAGCGTGCAGCCCCCATTCCCCGGCCTCTTCTTTGCTGACAACCCCCATCCCTTTGGACGACGTCATCATTAACCAACGACACAGATTCAAGACGGCATAAAACGGCGTCGAGAGGATGTTCCGATCCTGAAGAATCCACGCGATATCAGCCCGCACCGACGAAACGTAATCACACCACGCCATATCCCCGATCACACAACGAGGATCGGCCCCGTAAAGAGCAAAACCACGGTGCTTGGCCACCATAAAGTGCGCGATAAGGTCTTCATCGAACGGTAGGGTTGCGGAGTCCAAATACGAGGGGGTCGCCGTGACTCCTTCACTCCAGTGAACCAGAAAGGGCATCGGGTGAACGGGGGATTGAGCGTGATCGATCCGCACGGCACTCACCTCAAGCCCCCCCACATAGGGTCTTTGGGCGTGAAGTTCTTTGAATAAACAAAAAAGATCGCCCCGCTCTTTAAGGCGTAAATCTTCCACAATCACGAGGATATCAACATCGCTTTTAGGAGGATGAAAACACCCCATCGCGCATGAACCGTGCAAAATAATCGACACA
The DNA here is from genome assembly GCA_903869345.1 of uncultured Pseudomonadota bacterium. Classification (GTDB taxonomy): domain Bacteria; phylum Pseudomonadota; class Alphaproteobacteria; order UBA9219; family UBA9219; genus CAIPYM01. The sequence continues at coordinate 31,538 of CAIPYM010000019.1, read as the reverse complement.
ACTTTATGAGGCAGAAGCTCGGTTGTTTTTCGGACCACGTGGTCCAGATAGTGTTGGAGCTCTTGGGGAAGAGATTGAGGGAGGCAATGGCAAGATGTCATGATCACGTGCTTCTCAAAACCGCGAGTCCCGTTGATTGACCTCTTCGTCAGTCAGGGGTGGAAGAAAGGTTTTTGCTTGTTGACCCTCCCCCGATTCCCCGCACCAGGCCCTTCGCCACGGCCCACAGCATGCGAAACGGCCCGAGTTTCACCGAATCGCAGAGAGGGTCGCGAACGCGCAAAAGCCTCACAAGCTCCTCGGCTAAGGTCACGATGACAGACACCTCGGCCCGCAGACGCCGATCGGGGATCAGTCCCGGAAAACGTCGGGCTTCTTTCACAAGTTGCGCGGTTAGCTCCAGCGTTGCATCAAGAGCCGACCGAAGGGCCGGGGTGCAGGCCTCGCCGGAAAGATTCGCAGGGTCGCTTCCGCACACCGTGAAAAGGTCCAAGGGGATGTAAACGCGATCCACCTCGCGGTAGTCGTCCGCACAATCTTGAACATGGTTGATGACCTGCAGAGCCGAACACAGGGCATCGTTCGCGGGCCAAAGAGCCTCCCCAAGCCCATGCAGGGCCAGGACGTGCCGTCCGACGGGGGAAGCCGAAAAACGGCAATAGTCCATCAGGTCGTTCCAGGTCAGGTAACGAGTCTGAACGGCATCACGTTTGAAAGCTGTTAAAAGATCCAGCGCGTGTTGCGGTGGGACACCCGTCAAGGCCAGGCTCGCCTTCAAAGGTGCCACGCACGCGGGGACAGGCTTGGGCTTCCGCCCTCTCTCACCCCGCGTCAAAGCGTGCCCCAAAGCCTCCAGCTGTTCGATTTTGACGGCAGGATCGAGCAAGGGGTTATCTGCGATGTCGTCCGCCGCACGCGCAAAAAGGTAAAAGGCGTGAACGTGCGGGCGAATGTCGGCGCGAAGCAAAAAAGACCCTACGGGGAAATTCTCGGTGCTCGCGTTCTTGCCGCTGGCGATTGTCTCGGGTTCCGCCCATGGCGCCTCACGCTCAGTGAGCCCCCACGGAACGGGCGGTTTAGCGGGAGGTCGAGATGCAAAGGATCGCATGGAGGCTCCTGCCTACCACGTCCCCCCAGGACTCTTCAACGCCAACGATGGATGAAGGAGTCGGGCACGCGACAGCCCGTTCAACGACTGGGAATGGAGCGGGCGACGAGGCTCGAACTCGCGACCCCGACCTTGGCAAGGTCGTGCTCTACCACTGAGCTACGCCCGCATCCGGCGACCGTATCCCGCAAAAGCAGGGCAAGCCGTTTCCAGAGCGCGGATCATACAGTCCCCAGCGTGGTTTGCAAGAGCGCATCGTGAAGATTGCGCCGGGGGTTAAAAACCTGTTGCTCGAGTCGCGGAAAGCGGCTTATCCTTCGTGCGCATCGGCCCCCGCGAGTCGGGAGACCTTTTCGTCGGCAGATCCCTGTTGAGCAGGACGGAAGGAAGGGCAGGCCAAGCGATGGACACGCAAGAATCGGGCCGAGGCCCGCGAGCGTGTCCGGGATCTCCAGCGCTGAAGGACGATGACGCATGATCAGGCAAGGCGGCCCCAACAACAACCGACGCCCTCGCAGCCGGCACCCTGGTGGCGGCAACGGCGGTGCGCCCTACAACGTCCCTGGGCCCCGGAATTACGTCAGCGATCAACGCCCGCGTTCGGCCTCCAGCCTGCGCCATCAGGTGTTTGACAGCAACGGCCCCGAGGTTCGCGTGCGCGGCAACGCCGAGCAGGTTCATGCGCGTTACCAACAGCTTGCGCGCGACGCCACGACCGCCGGGGACCGCGTCGCCGCCGAGAGTTACCTGCAGTACGCCGAACATTATTACCGCATCTGCGAGGCCATCAACGAAGCGACGATCGCCGAACAACGGGCCCACGCTCCAACCTCTCCGCCCTTGCCGGGAACGATGCCGCCGGGGGCTCCCTCGGGCGGAGGTCGCGGGATGGGGGATTCCCCCGAAGGCCGGATGCGCGAGAGCTCTCTGCCGCCTGCCGTCAGCACGTTTTCGTCCCCGCCGAGCGGAGGAGGTGAGGGCAGCCCCTTCGGTGCACCTTCCGAGCGGGAGGAAACCTCTTTCCGCACCGGATCGCCGAACGACCCCTTCTTTTCCGCCGGGGACGACGACTCGTCCTCCTCGCTGGCCGAGCCCCTGGTCGCACGGCGGTAGGGATTTTTTCCGGGGTTTGGGATGTGTCCTCCTCACGCCGGAAAGACAGCCTTTGGCGAGGGGATGTACCGAATTGGCGTGATAATGCCTGTTTTGGCGGGCGGGCAAGTTCGTTCGCTGGGGCTTACGCTGAAGGCTACCTTCGCGGAGCGAGATTCCTTGTCGAAAAGGTCTTGGAAGAAAGGTCGGGCCAAGATTTTCTCATCTACCCGATTGTCTTTCTCTACCGCCATCATATCGAGATTATGCTGAAAGGGTTGATCCAGCGATGTCCCTTTCTGGACTTACACCCCTTGACCAGTGACGAAAAAAAGCATCTTCGAGGCCACAACCTGGATTTTCTGTGGAAGAATCTACAGCCAAGGCTTGCTACAATCATACGCTTGGCGGGATGGAAGCCCTTGCTTCAAGAGGAGGAGGTTACGGGTTATTTGTGTGACCTGTCGGCAATGGACCCCCATGGCGAAGCCTTCCGCTACGCACACAACAACAAAGGCGGCCCCTCAATCCCCTCTGGCGTGGGCCTTGCGGACATGCGCCATTTTTCCGAACGAATCGAGCGCCTCATCAATTGGCTCGAAACCTTGGAGATTGGGACCGAGTCTCTCATGAATGATTTGGCCTCCAGTATGAACGATTGTTGATAAAAAACACCAATCCCGTTTTGTGTGCATTCGCGCAGATCAGGTGACGGGCCGAGAACGGGAGAGACCTTGAACGGCATGGCGGAGCGAAAGGCGGGCCAACAGGGCGCGGAGTCAAGGACGCGGAGCGCCGCCGGAGGCGGGGGAGCGAAAGCGACATCCTTGACGTTGCGCCCGAGGTCCGCACCCTCCGCCGGACCGTTCAAGGTCCCTCTTTCTGATGCTGTTCCCGAGCCCCCTATTATGGGAACGCATATAGCCTTTAAAATCGGGCAGTAATTCCCTCAGGACATCACCATGACAGGGTATGCGTTCTCTTCCTCCTCTTCCAAAACTTTCGCCCTCAAAACCCGTTTGCGGGCCGAGGCGCGGGAAGCGCGGCGCGTTGCACAGGCGGCGTTGCCCGATGCGGCCAAGGACTTGCGTGAGGTTTTTTGTGCCGCTTTTCCTCCCGCGACGGTGGAAGGCCCCGTTGCGCTTTACGTGCCGGTGGGGGACGAGATCGACCCCCGTCCTCTCGCGGAATCGCTGGCCTCGGTTGGGCACCGGCTCTGTTTGCCGGTTGTGGTTGCCAGGGATCAGCCGCTCGTGTTTCGCGCGTGGACTCCGGGGGATGTGTTGCAGCCAGGATCTTTGACCATTCCGGAGCCCCGTTCCGACGCCGAGGTCCTCACCCCCCGTTGGCTGCTCGTGCCGCTGGTCGCGTTTGATCGGCGCGGCGGGCGGCTGGGCCAGGGGGGTGGGTTTTACGACCGTTCCCTTCGGTGCCTGCGTTCAGAGGGTTCCGTGACGGCGGTTGGTTTGGCGTATGCGGCGCAAGAAATCCCCGCAGTGCCCCTGACACCCGACGATGAGCGCCTGAACGCTGTTGTGACCGAGCGCGGACTGATCGGTTGATTCAGGGCAAAACGATTGAATCCCGAGGACGTGTCTCGAGCGGAGAGGGCCAAGGAGTCCCGCCGTGATTCGCTCCCGTGCCACGGTCCCGCCGATTCGGGACACCGAGTCGTCTGAAACCGGACTCGAATCAAAAAAAGACACAACAACTCGGAACGAACCAGGAATATTTCTCGGGCGCATCGTGTGTTTAGGGCGCGGAATCCTCTCGCCTTCCGAGTCAATTTGTGGGGAAAATCCTTTGGGGCGTTTTGTGGGGAAAGGTCTCCGACACACTACATTTTGTGTCTGGGCGGGGGGCCTCTCTCCGTATATAGTGGGACGTGTCGCTTGCAGGAATGTCAGCCCCCTTTTCCTGGGTGCCTTCCCGTGTGTTCGTACGGGGCTCCGCACTCTGCTCTGTTCTCTCTTCATCCGGAGGTCTTTATGCCCGATAACGCTGCCGCCACGGTCATCGCGTTTCCCCCGCTGCAGACGCTTCAGGCTCCCAAGCGGCGCCCCCATGAAGGCAGCGGCACGCGCATTGATTGCTCGGACACGGTGGACGAATACCTCTCGAAGGCCGACTGGCGCATCAACGCGAACGCCAACGTGGGGTACAGCCACGCGGGTCTCGTCAACAACCTCGCGGGCAAGGTGATTGCAAACTTCTGGCTCGATGAAGTCTACACCGCCGAAGAAGGCCGCGCGCACCGCGAGGGCGACTACCACATCCACGATCTCGATAGCCTCGCGGGGTACTGCGCGGGCTGGAGCCTCCGGCAACTGTTGGCCGAAGGGTTCAACGGCGTGACGGGACGCGTGTCCAGCCGTCCGCCCCGGCACTTCCGGGAAGCGCTGGGCCAGATGGCAAACTTCCTTGGCATTCTGCAATCCGAATGGGCCGGGGCCCAGGCGTTCAGTTCGTTCGACACGTACCTGGCGCCTTACGTTTTCCGGGATCAGCTGTCCTACGAGGACGTGCGCAAAGCCGTCCGGCAATTTGTCTACAACCTGAATGTCCCGGCACGGTGGGGCCAATCACCCTTTACGAACATCACGTTCGACATCACGGTGCCGGACGATCTCCGGACGCAAGCTCCTATGGCCGGGGCCGATCACCTGTTCGCGCGGCTGGGTAAGCGTCAGGATCTGTTGGCCACCGCGCAAGGGCGTCGTCCGGGGATCACAAGCCTGACCGAGATGACGTACGCCGACTTTGCGCCGGAGATGGCGCAAATCATCCTGGCCTACTACGACGTGATGACGGAAGGTGACAGCACGGGCCAACCGTTCACGTTCCCGATTCCGACGGTCAACATCACCGAAGACTTCGCGTGGGAAGGCCCGATCGCCGACGCGATTTTCGAAAACGCCGCTAAGGTGGGCAGCTCGTACTTTCAGAACTTCATCGGCAGCCAGTACACGCGCGGCGAGGACGGGACGCGCACGCCCAACCCGGAGGCCTACAAACCCGGCGCGGTGCGGAGCATGTGCTGCCGCTTGCAGCTGGATCTGCGCGAACTGCAAAAGCGCGGTAACGGGCTGTTTGGCTCGGCGGAAATGACGGGCTCCATCGGGGTCGTCACGCTGAACATGGCGGCCCTCGGCTACCGGTTTGCGGGCGACGAAGAGGGGCTGGGGACCGAGATCGCCCGGCTCATGGACATGGCCAAGAGCACGCTCGAAAAGAAGCGGGCGTTTGTCACGACGCTCTTTGAGCGGGGGCTTTACCCGTACACACGGCGGTACCTGTCCTCGTTCCGCAATCACTTCAGCACCATTGGTGTGAACGGCATGAACGAGATGGTTCTGAACTTCACAGGCGGGCGGCATAACCTCGCGGACCCCGAGGGCGTCGCGCTCTCGCTGCGCCTTCTGGAGCGTATGCGGACCCGTCTGCGGACGTACCAGGAAGAAACGGGGAATCTCTACAACCTGGAGGCGTCCCCCGCCGAGGGCGCAACGTACCGTTTCGCCAAAGAAGACAAAAAGCGCTTTCCCGACATTTTGCAAGCGGGCTCGGGAACGAACATTTACTACACCAACAGCAGCCAGCTGCCCGTGGACCACACGGACGATCCGTTCTGTGCGCTCGACCTTCAGAACAAGCTGCAATGCAAATACACCGGCGGGACCGTTTTGCACCTTTACATGAACGAGCGGCTTGAATCGGCGGATTCGTGCCGGACGTTCCTGCGAGCCGTGCTCGAAAATTACCAAATGCCTTACGTCACCGTGACGCCCGTGTTCTCGGTCTGCGACACGCACGGCTATTTGCGCGGCGAGCAACCCAACTGCCCGCATTGCGGTTCAACCACCCAGGTGTGGACGCGCGTCATGGGGTACTTCCGCCCCGTGGACAGCTTCAACATCGGCAAAAAGGGCGAACACCGCGAACGGCAACACTTCGTGGAAGAGGCCGTCAGAGCGCATGTGCAGGCTTGTAGCGGAGGATAAAAATAGGAGGGTTGAGGAACAACTTGACGGGTATCTCACTCAAGATCTACAGGGACGTGCGTTCGTTCAACCAACCAGGAGGCGATCATGTTCTGGCGGATGCCACGTACAAAAACATTAGGTCTTCTCGGTCTTTTCGGTTTGTTGGTGCTCGGCGGTTGTCGTAGCGCGAGTGAGCTCGGGCATGAACCGGAGCAGTTGATTGAGGAGGCCCGTGTCACACTGCAAAGCATGGCAAATGATTCTCAGAATCCGGGATTTATGGATGTCATGGGACGAGCCAGGGCTGTTGTGATCGTTCCACACCTTTGGGGGGCTTCCTTCCTCGCGGGAGGGCTCCACGGCGAAGGGGTGATGCTGGCTCGTAACGTTGCTGGGACATGGAGTTCCCCCGCCTTCTACACATTCAATGGTCTTAGCTTAGGTCTGCAGTTCGGTGGCTCGTCATCCGAGGTGATCCTTCTTGTGATGACAGAAGACGGCGTGAAAAATTTTCTTGATCGTCAGAGGACACTCGGAGGTTCTGTGGGGGTGGCGGTCGGTGGATCCAATCCAGGCGTGGACTCCAACGCAAGGCTTGATCAAAAGGCCAATCTGTACGCCTTTACAGGGCTTGATTTGAAGGCGGATATCTACGCCTTCGCGCGGTCAAGAGGGTTGCTGGTCGGTGTTGCGCTTGATGGATCGGCCATCGCGCCACGGAACGCTTGGAATCAAGCGGTCTATGGGCTCGGTGTGACCCCCAAAAGCATCCTTGTGGATCAAACGGCGCGTTCAGACCTTCCTGCTGTCCGTGCCATCATCAAGGCAATGCCGTCAACAATCCACGATCGGTGAGGGGGACTCCTCGACTTCCTAGAAGGAGGGATCGGGTGTGGGAGAGGGGAGACGATGGATGAAAACGCTCCGAAGCTATCCCCTCTCCTGGCGAGCTTAGCGAGCGAAGCCAGCCAGGGGACAGGCTCGTGGCCCTGGATCGCCCAATGACGTGTGAAGGGACAACCTCTCAACATGCCGACGTTCTTCTGGGCCCCAACAGATTGTAAGACATGACCCTCCCTGCTGCGATGCCGCCGTCTTTAGAAAATTCAACAAGCCGCTTTCATCCCGCCGCCCTCACGCCGTTCACGCTTTTGGATTTTCCGGGGGAGGTTGCGTGCATCGTGTGGTTCTCGGGGTGCACGATGCGGTGTCCCTACTGCCACAACCCCGACCTTGTGCGGGATCACGCCGGAACGCTGAGCCCCGAAGATTTGGTGACGTTCCTGGAGACGCGGCGCGGCAACCTGACCGGCGTTGTCTTGTCGGGGGGCGAGGCCACGCTCTGCCCCGATTTGCCCCACATCGCCGAAAGCGCCAAGGCGCGGGGGTACAAGGTCAAACTCGATACCAACGGCACACGCCCCGAGGTGGTTGAAAGCCTGTGGCACGCGGGCTTGGTGGACGCCGTCGCGCTGGACTACAAGGCTCCCCCTGCGCGGGAACGCACCGTCACGGGCCGTGCAAGCCACGGCGCGGCGTTTCGCCGAAGCCTCACGTTTCTGATCGCTGCGGCGCGCGAGGGGCTTACGTTCACCGTGCGCACCACCGTCCACCCGGACTTGCTCAGCGAACACGATCTTGCGTGGATCATCCAGGATCTCGACCGGGCAGGCTACCAAGGAACGTACACCCTGCAACGCATCAACACGTGGGGCGCCAAGACCTTGGGTCAGGTGCCGCAGCCGTCCCGCACGGTGGACGTCGCCCGCCTGCCAATCCCTCGCGGGTTCAACGTGGCGTGGCGATGACGGGTGCGATTCAGAGGACGTGCTTCTGCCCCAACCGGCGGACTGGATTCGTCGCGCGAGTGTGCTAAAGTCCTTTCCTGTTTTATGTCCTTGAAGCCTCCAACCGACGGGTGCACCCATGTCCGGTATCGATCAAATCCTTGGCCGTGAAATCCTGGACAGCCGGGGGCACCCGACCGTCGAGGCCGACGTCGTCCTGAAAAGCGGGGCCCAGGGCCGCGCGTCGGTTCCCTCGGGCGCGTCCACCGGCACGCACGAGGCCGTGGAATTGCGCGATGGCGACCCCGATCGGTACGGCGGCAAGGGCGTTTTGAACGCTGTTGAAGCCGTGAACGGCGAAATCGCCGAGGCTCTCGTGGGCCTGGAAGCCTCGGAACAGATCGCCGTGGACAACTTGCTCATCGAACTGGACGGCACGGAAAACAAGGGTCGTCTGGGTGCAAACGCCCTTCTAAGCGTCAGCCTGGCCGTGGCCAAGGCCGCCGCGTTGGAATCCGACCTGCCCCTGTACCGCTACATCGGCGGCACGGCCGCGTCGTTGTTGCCGACACCGATGATGAACATCATCAACGGCGGCGTGCATGCCGATAATCCCATTGATATCCAAGAGTTCATGATTCTTCCGGTGGGGGCCGAGACGTTTGCCGAGGCCGTCCGCATGGGCTCGGAGGTTTTTCACACGCTCCGCAAGCTGCTCAAAGACGCGGGCCACAACACGAACGTCGGGGATGAAGGCGGGTTCGCGCCGAATCTGCCCTCGGCCCAGGACGCGCTGGGGTTCATCGTGAAGGCGTGTGAAAAGGCCGGGTACGAACCCGGTGCCGATATCGCCCTTGCGATTGATGCGGCCTCGTCCTCGTTCTACAAAAACGGGGCGTACCACATGACCGGTGAAGGCAAGGTGTTGTCGTCCGAGCAGTTGATTCGCTACTACGAAAACCTCTGTGACAAATTCCCGCTCGTGTCGCTGGAAGATGGCATGGCGGAAGATGATCTCGACGGCTGGGTCGCACTGACCGAAGAGCTGGGCGACAAGGTCCAAATCGTCGGCGACGACGTGTTTGTGACCAACCCGACCCGGATCGCAGCGGGGATTGAGCGCGGAATCGCTAACGCGGTGCTGATCAAGCTCAACCAGATCGGCACGCTGACTGAGACATTGGAGGCCATTGAGATGACTCACAAGGCTGGGTACCGCGCCGTCATTTCGCACCGCTCCGGTGAGACCGAGGATTCCACCATTGCCGACCTTGCCGTTGCCACCAACTGTGGGCAGATCAAGACGGGCTCCCTGGCACGGTCGGATCGGCTCGCGAAGTACAACCAGCTGATTCGCCTCGAAGAACGCCTCGGGCGCAGTGGCCGCTTTGTCGGCGGTGCGGTGTTCGAACGGTAGGACGGAGACGTTTAAGGGAGAGGGCGGGACAAAAAACAAGGCGTTCTGTGGAGCCCCGTCCCCTCCCCCGTCATCGCGAGCGGAGCGAAGCGATCCAGGGGACTTTGGACAAACGGCCCTGGATTGCTTCGTCCCCTTCGGGGACTCGCAATGACGGCTGAAAGGAATGGTCTTCCGCTTTCTGTCCTCCGATTCCTGTCCTCTGTCCTCTGATGTTCATGCGTTTTCGTCTTTCGCCCCTTTCTCTCGCCTATGGGCTGGGTTCTTTCCTGGGGCTTTGCGTGGTCGCGTACTTTCTGTACTACACGCTGCAAGGCGACCGGGGATGGTTTGCCCTTCAACGCCTCCGGCACGAGGTTCAGGTGGAAGAAGACCTGCTGAACACCCTGCACAACGAACGCACAACGTTGGAACACCGGGCCCGACTTTTACGACCCGATCGTCTTGACCCGGATCTTTTGGATGAACAGTCGCGTCTTTGGCTGAATTACTCAAAACCCGGTGAAGTTATCCTTCTGGTCCCAACGGACGAATTGCGCGCCCAAAACGGCGATTTGCTGCAGCGCAACAAGTAATTCGAGCCCCTGAAGAAAGAATATAAGGGTCTTCACCCCAAAGGGGACTTGCGCGAATCGTGGTTTTGCTTCACGTTGCGATTCGCTATTCCCCTTGAGAGAGGTCCGGATGCCCCCTCCCAAAAGCCCTCACGCGCGCCTTGTGGTGCCGCCCTCACGGACGGCGGCTTCGGTCCTTGATTCGGCCTTGGCTCAGCGGCTTTACCGGGAGATGCTGCTTGTTCGGCGGTTTGAGGAAAAAGCCGGGCAATTGTACGGCATGGGGCTGATTGGGGGCTTTTGCCACCTTTACATCGGCCAGGAAGCCGTCGTGGTGGGCTTTCAGTCCGCCCAGAGGGAAGGCGACACGGTCATCACCACGTACCGCGACCACGGGCATATGCTGGCTGCTGGCATGGACCCCGGCGGCGTCATGGCCGAGTTGCTCGGCCGCGAGGGTGGGTACTCGCGCGGCAAGGGCGGCTCGATGCACATGTTCAGCCGCGAGAAAAACTTTTTCGGCGGGCACGGAATCGTCGGGGCGCAGGTGCCGATGGGCACGGGGCTTGCCTTCGCGCATCGCTACAAACAAGACGGGGGCGTTTGTGTGACGTACCTGGGCGACGGTGCCGCCAACCAGGGGCAGGTTTACGAAAGCTTCAACATGGCGGCTCTGTGGAAGCTCCCGGTTGTCTACGTGCTGGAAAACAACAAATACAGCATGGGGACCAGCGTTCAGCGCCACGCTGCGGGGGACCTTTACAAACGCGGCGAACCTTACGGGATTCCTGGACAGCGCGTGGATGGCATGGATGTCCTCGCGGTTCGTGAAGCGGCCCTGGACGCCCTGGACCGCGCACGCTCCGGCGGGGGGCCCGTGCTCTTGGAGGTCCTGACCTACCGGTACCGTGGCCACTCCATGTCCGACCCTGCCAAGTACAGGACCCGCGAGGAAGTGGACGAATGGCGCGCGTCGCGTGATCCGATTGAACGGCTCAAGGCCCTGATGCTCGCGCAGGGCCTCGTGGAAGAAGATGTTTTCAGCGCTCTTGAACGGGACGTAAAAGCTCAGGTCGCTGCGGCCACCGCGTTCGCACAAGCCAGCCCCGAGCCCGACCCTTCCGAGCTTGGAACAGACGTTCTGGTGGAAACGCACATCAGTTGACCCTGTTTTTTCAACAGAAGACAAGGGGTCCTGTGTCCGGTTTCGACGCCCAGGGCGACGTGCCGCGATGACGCTCAATCGCGGAGTCGGTACGTGAAAATGACGTTTGCCCTGTCCGTGCGAGGAATGGTTCCGCCTTGACAGGCCGCTGAAGCCGCCCCAACCGTTACCTTGGTGGGGGTCGGAACGGCGACTCCGTTAATGGTCAACGCCGTGATACCCGAAGGCCCCTCAATCCCTGTCAGACGCGGCACCAAGGGCATGCAGATCCTCAAAGGAAGATCCAACAGCTGAAGACGGAAAAGCTGTCCCGAGGACGTCCCCCCTGGATCGTCGTCCACAATGTAGGTTCCGTTTGTGTACGTTCCGCTTGTTTCTGGTGAGCTCCACGTATGATCTGCAATGAGCGTCGTCGCGGTCTTATCACGCACCATCTCCGGGGGCACGATTTCGTGGCGAATCGCTGTATCTGTTGTGAGCCCCGAGGGAATCCTGGCCTGCCCGAGGTAAAAACCCCGCATCTTGTTAACTGTTAACAGAATCTGCTCAAACATTTGCTCTTGCTGCGCTCGGCTGTACACCAGGGGAACAAAGGACCAAAGCGCCCCAAGCAGCAGCCCGATGAGCCCCATGACGATCGCGACTTCGGCCAATGTCATGCCGCGGGCGGGGGGGTGTTTTCGGTGCCTTTTGATTCGCACAGCCGAGACCTCTAGTTACGGACAAGAAAATCGAATTCCACCTGGTTGTTCACACCGTTGGCTGCATCGCACCACGTCGTTGCTGTCGCTAACGGGAACGAAGATGCAGTTCCCCCCCCGGAGGGAAACGTGAAGGGAAGTGTGACATTATGCGGATCAATCGCAACGGAATGTGTACTGTTGGCCGCCAACCGCGTCATCCCAACTTCAGGAAACGTTGCGGGCAGGGTCATCAGAAGATACACACAATTGCCTGCCTTGAGCCCCCCCAACGTCACGCGCAAAACGCCTTGCGCGATCCCTGAGGGCGTGTTTTCCGCCAAAAGGGTCACGGGCCCCCCTAAGGCATGGCGCAGGTTACCCGCCGCATTGGAGCGATCCACCCGCATTTCGATGGGAACAAGCCGTTGTCCATCAAGAATGGCCGTCACATCAGCCGTCCCTGCGTTGTTGGGCAAAGTCCCTTGCCCAATGGGAGCATAAACCTCCCGCACATTGTTCACGATCGCAAAAATTTGCTGCAAGGTCTTGTCACGTGTGTAGCTGCGCCAAACCATGTCACTTGCGATCCAAACGGCCCCAAAAACAAAGGCCACGATTCCCAGCAAGATGGCGACCTCTGCAAGCGTAAACCCTCGGCGTAACCGGTTCACGTGCGAGAGCCCTCGACGCCGTTGCCCCCCTACATCCCCTTTGTCAAAAACCTCCAGCACCACCGGCACCTCCACGCGCAACAACCGTCACAACGTTGAACACGGACTGCATCGTCCATGCGATGGTTCCCCCCACCAAGACAAGACCGACGTTGCGTGCAATCGCTGCTTGGGCTCTCAAAAGATCAATTTGATCGCGAATCCAATCTTCGGTGATTTCCTCAATCACGCTTCCCACATCGGCCCGTTCGGATAAAATTTCCAAGTCAACAGCGACTCCTGGGTCCGGAAAATCGTACCCCGTGCTGCGCAGCGCCTCGCCGAGGTTTCTCCCGCGCAGCACCTGCTGGCGCGCCGCGCTTAGGCGCTCCTTCAGCCAGGGAGTTGCGTTGCTTTCAAGAATCTCCAGCGCCCGCTTGAGCGGCACTTGCGCCCCTAAAAGCGCTGCGATCCCCAGCAGAAAACCGCTTCCTTGAAGAATACGGTACCAAGACCAGGGCGGAAAACGATCCAGCCGTATGCGCCACGTCCCGCGCCAGGTTGGCAGTGTAGCCGTAATGATCAACAGAAAAACAACAACGCCCGCCACGCACCAAAGTCCCCATTCACTGATAAAATCAGAAACGGCGGGGACGCTCCCCATGGCATCGACCACCTGCGGCGGTGCTGTTTTGCGCATGTTTTGAATCAGCTGGACCCCAAAAATCCAAAGAACAAATCCCAAAAGAATGATCATAAACGTCGGGTAAGCCACGGCGTACATCACGGCTTCTCGCATCTGACGCGCCTTGGCGCCCATGGCCTGAATGGAGGCCAACGCCTTCGCCAGCGTGCCCGATTCTTCACCCGCGCGGATCATGTACAGCTCGGAGGACGGAATCCAGCCGATGACCGATTCGGCCAGAGGAAGACCCTGCCGGTCCGCCAAAAACCATTCCCGCAACGCGGCCGCCGCCGGACGTTTAGGGTACTTCCCCATCTCAGAGGCGTTCATGTAAAGACGATCCAAGCACCGTGACAACGCCTCGTTCATCCGCAGCATGCCTTCTAGCTTCCGGTACACACGGAAACGTGTGCGGGCGCTCGTCCGAAACTGCCACCGAAGCCACGCCCTCTCGAGATCAAGAACCTTCAGGCTCATACCGTCCCCCCCAAGCGTTGCTCAACTTCGCTCAATTCTTTATCCGTCACAAGGCGACCTATTTCAAACTCTACATCGGCGGGGCAAATTTCTCCACGGCGCATTTTTTCAAAAGCATGCCACAGCATCGTCACCCCCTTCAGTCCTTGCGGAGATAACCAGTAGCGTCGCGCCTCCGGCTGCCTGTTTTCTTGAAGAAAGTCCATCAGCTGCTGATCCACCTCGATGACCTCCGCGCAGATGGTCCTCCCCGAGCGCCCCTTGTAACACGCCGAACAGCCCTCGGGGTTGGCAACATAGACATTTTGAAGATCGGGTTCCGTGAGTCCCTCGTACGGTGCCGCCGAATCAAACGTGGCCGCACGCGCAGCGTCCATGACGGCCAGTCCCGCCCGTGTTCGTCGTATCAGATCTTTGTAAAGGGGACCTAATTCCGCAGGAGCCTGCCGCAGAGGGATCCGGCACGACGGGCACAGGGTACGCACAAGGCGTTGGCAGAACATCCCCCGCAACAAAAGAGGATCATAGACCAAATAGGGCTCGATCCCAATGTCCCGAAGGCGTTGAGGAATCGCAAGCGCTGAATAGACGTGCAACGTCGTGTACACTTGACGCCCCGTCAACGCCAGACGAAACGCGAATCGTGCCGTTTGCAGGTCACGCACTTCCCCCAACATCACGATGTCCGGATCCAGACGTAACGTGCACCGCATGATTTCGACAAATGTGCGCTCGCGTTGCTCATCTTTCACGGACGACGAAACACCAATCTGGCGTGTCCCCAGCACCCCCCCTTCGGGGGGGTCTTCAATCATCAAACAGTTCAGTTGCATCTCGGTCTCGGCCATGCGCCGATTCAGCGTCACCCGCAACGTGGTTGTTTTCCCCTGATTCACGGGGCCTGCGAAGACCCGCATCCCGCCAGGAACTTGACGCAACCCCTGAACGACTCGTAACTGCTCTTGCGAAAAGCCGAGCGAATCCACGTCGGCCATCACAAAATTTTCACCAAAAAGATGCGCCGAGTCGTACTGGAGCCGCATGTCCAGGTAACGTCCGCCGTCCGCGATCGGGACCCACTGGCACCGCACCCCAATGATTCCCTCGGGCAGCATCAACGAATCCGGCCCCGAGGCCGTTGCGCTCAACATGGCAGCCTGAGGTTCGAGCCAGTTGGCGGTCGCCCCCGATTGTCCAACAGAATGCGCGTAAATCGCCGAGAGAATCTGTTCCCCTTCGCGTTGCGTTAGAGTCCCCTGGGGACGGAGGGAACCTTCCATCCGAAAATCAATGCGGGTCCTGCCGTCTGACGACTCCATATGAATGTCATTGGCTCCCACAGCCGTTGCGCGTTCCAAGATATCGACAATCGCGCGACGCGTTGCATTGTTATCGATCTTCACGGACTGTTCGTGTTGGCTCACATGGGTGTAAATCTGGCGAATCTGGGTGGGGGTGACGTAACGAGGGGGGTCGACGCGGTAGCCCTGCCTCTTTGCGGCCTGAGCAACCGACGTGATCAAAGGCGAGTTTCGGTGAGCCGAGCTGACAACCCAGAGCCCCGTATCAAACAAGGCACAGAGCGTTCGAGATTCCTCAGGAACCTTGAGGGGGCCCCCCTCGGCTGTCAGAACAATCCCCTGTTTGAAATCCACGTTAGCGTCCGACCCAAGGGATGTCTCTTCTTGGGGGCGTACCGGGGGATTTTCCAAACCCGTGCGGGCCTTGTCCTCACGAATCGGTAAGGGCGGCAGCGGAACTTCCACCCGTTGTGTCTTGCGGACGGGGGGGGGCGAAGAAACACCCAAAGGCTTTTCGGACCGTCCAGGGCGTGCAGAAGGTGTTTTCGAGGGAGCATACCCCAAAAGCGCCCGCATGCGCCGGATGGATGCCTCAAGACCTTTCATCACATGTAAACCCCTTGCCCTCGGCATTAGGCCAAGCCCAGCCTTTCCTCCGGAACCACACCTTTGTCGTGCGGCGGCGGGGTGAGACTAAGGGGGCCAGACCTTAATGTTTGCCCGCGATAAGAACGCTTGCGCCCGTCAGCAAGAGGGTCTCGCTTCCACCATCTGCTTTCGAGATCACCACAGCCCGCGGAGTAATGGACAGCACGCGGCGATCGTTCGGCAACATATCGCCTTCATGAACGCGGACGGTTTTATCCTCCAACACCCGTATCACCGCCGTGTAACGCCCACGTGCACCTACCACCATCTCCACCTGAGGATTAAAACTTGGAGGAGGGGGAGGAGGGGGGGGCGTTGGTTTTGACGGACAGACCACTCCCCCCGCAGAAGGGGACAACGCCGAAAGAGGAATCGCCGCTCCAAGCGCGGCCCCCGCCTTCTCCAGACGTTCCTGACGCAACGTGGCCAAATCGTTCAGACGCTTTTCAATATCAATGAGCGCATCCAGGCGCGACGACGCTTCACGCGCTTTGTTCAGATCCTGAACCGTGAGGCCCTCGGTTGACGTTCGAAGATCCTTGAGAACGTTCCGAACAGAGCCGGGGATCTGCTGCGAATCCGTGTTCCCTTCCAACAACAGGTTATCTTCCGCTTTGTCAGAACCCTCTGGGTTCAGAGAAAGCGCCCCGCCTCCCCCAGAAGGCCCCATCTTGATCTCCGCCGAAGACGCCTCTCCGGGCAGAGGCCCAGCAGGAACTGTAGCCTGACTGTTGTTGGCCGGGGGGCTCGGCTGAGCAGGAACGGCTGACAAAACGGCTGCGGCTTCCGCAGCCACGGCCGTTGACGCAAGGTCCTGCGCATGCAGGGAAACGCTTGGCAGGATCAGAACCGCAGCGAAGGCCAAGGTTCCCATCCCAACTTTAAGAACGGTTTTCATAGATCACCCCTTCCACAGTCCACGGTCCCGAAGGCCCATCCGCGACTAACGATTCGACAATCAGCCCAGGAAGTCCCTCAAACAACGTCGGCAGGACCCAAGGCAAGGCTGCAAAAGAAAAAGAAAACGAGCGCTTCATCCACGGCGGAGCCGGAGGGTCCCAAGGGCCCTTGTAGTCCGGCGGTGGCAAAGGCTTCGGATCATCCAACGCCCGACCAATGGTGCCGGGCCAATTTTGAACAAGGATACGCCGTGTGAGAGCTGTCGGCGACCACAGGTCCTCTTTCCCTCGCGGCTTGCTCTCTTGAAGAGGCAGGACAAGCGTAGCGACACTGCCCGTCTCGCTCACAAAAGCCCCCGGTGGAGGAAGGCTAAAACCACCGCTTCGTCCCCAACGGACGGTGAGCGAAGATCCCACGCACCCGATACTGGTCATCCGCCAAGCCGCTGTCGCAAGCGGCACCTTCGACAGGGTGTTTTGACAAGATTCGACAAATTCCAGGGGCAGGGGTTTTTGTTCCCACACCCGTTGAGGCGGCGGGTACTCCGGCGGCTTTTGAACCAATTGCGGAATCATTTGCTGGGCCGCACGACGTGCGCGTTCAAGCTCCAGCATCTGCGCACGACGTTCGGCTTCCTCGGCGGCCGACATGCGCTGCAAAATCCACGAAATCATGAGAATCGCCGCAAGCGCTACAGCGCTGACACCCAGGGCAATGAACCAACTGCGCGGAATTTCAACCGGACGCAACCGGACATCGCTGCGGTCCCGTAGCAATAAACTGATGGGGATCGAATCCGAGCCTTGAACGCCCCAACTCTCCGGAGCGTAGATCTTGAGCCGTCCCCCCAATGCGATTTCTTGCAAAAGACGGTCGCGCGCATCGCTTGCGCTTTCGAAGAAAATATCACCATCCGGCACGACAAGGTCGTCGCGCACAATCACAACCGCGACTCCCTCCCGGAACTGGAAGGCACCGACCCACGAGCCCGGTTGCTCATTCGCCAAACACCCTGCCAAAGACGGCATACCAATGTGGTGGTCCGGCGTATCTTGACTCAGGGCAAACTGAGGCACACGCCCCGTTCGGGTGTTGCCTGGCCGTATAGCATAAAGGGAGGCACGGTGCCCCGGCTGCCGCGCCGCTTCCTTAGCCGCCTGGGAGACAAAGCCGCTCGGACTGTTCTCCCAGTAAAGACCTGAGGCGTAGGTATGCCGACCAAGGGTGACAACGCCCGAGGGCATCTAGACCCCCCCCCCTTCGCCACGCGGTACATCCAAAACCTGGGGTGTAATCGCGATGAAGAGCATCGAATGCGTCTTCGCGTTCTTGGAGCCTCCCCCAAGGAGGAAGTTAAAGGGATGACCGACCCCTTCGGCACTTTGCGTTACGAGTTCATCGTCAATGCCCGAGAGAAACAGGGTTGTTCCGCTTTTGAGCATGGATTGCTGGACAAACAGACGTGTTGCCATGACCGGCAATTCGACGGCAGGCTGGTTGGACCCAATCGGTGTCCCGTTCGCGTCCGTGGTCCCTCCCCCAAACGTTCTGAACTCCGCAGCATCAATGATATTCAAGGAATACTGCAAGATGATTCGCCCATCGTCCAAAAGACGCGGTGTTAACTGCAGCGAAAACCCCTCACGAACGAGTCCTGGGGTTACGGAAATTGACGATGCGCTCACAAGATTCGTGGATGCCGTGCTTGTCACCGAGGCCACGTAGGACCTATCCCGCCCAACACGCCGGGACACGGGACGGTTGTTGAGGGTTGTCATGGGGAACTGGGAGACCTGAACCGTGTCGCCCAAGGTCGACAACGCCTTCAACACAGAATCGGGCGATGCTTTGTTAAAAATGCTGACGCTCAGGCTTGCTGAGCCTGTCGTTTGTCCCATCGTCGACGCGCTCCCATAACTCCCGCCCATACGGGTTCCGCCAAGACGATCCAGAACCTCGGAAAGCGTAACATTGAAGTTTGTGCCCTCCGAGAGTTCAACCTTGTAAACTTCAACGTTGATCGCAATCTGGCGTGAGAGGCGTTTGTTTTCCTCGTCCAGAAACGCGGCAACTGTACGCATGGTTTCCGGCGTCGTGGTCACGGTCAACGTGCCACTGGATGGTGCAATGATGACGGTCCCGACGCCGTTGAGCATGGCGGCAACGGTCTGCTGAATCTCGTCCCACACCTTGAATTCAGCGGTCATCTCTGTTTTTTGCTTGAGGCTGTTGGTCGAACTGCTGCTGCTCCCGCCGCTTCCCCCACTGCTTCCTTGTTGGCTGCCTTGATCCTCATCAACCCCGTCCTTGACGGACTGGGTGCCGGGCAACGCTTCCACCGTAAACACGCGAGTCTCAAACTTTGAGATCGTAATCACCGACCCGTCGTAGCGCCAGTTGCCCCCCAGGTGAGCGACCAGCAAATCCAGAAGCCCCGAAAGGCCCCCTTCGTAGGCAATCGGTATTTCGCGATCAATGTCGCCGTCCGATCCGTCCCCCAGTCGGAGGGGAATGCCCGTCTGCCCTGTAACAGAGGCCAGAATCTCCCGCGCAGGCAACGCACGGTCGGCGACCAGCGTGATGCCGCGATCGCCCTCAAATTTCGCCGGCAACGGCAAGCCACGCCGAAGGCGCAGCGCGAGTTCCCCCGTCCACACTTTATTGGAAATCGTCAACGGATTGTAACTCTTTGGTGGCGCCGGGTTTTGAGCTTTTTCGACGCCCCGCACAGCTTCTTGCGTACGTTCATCAATCAGCGTGCGCACTTTCTCGTTGTTGCAGCCGACAAGGGCCACAAGGAACATCGCCAGCACCAGAGGTCGCTTTGTCATATCGAGTTTACCCCTTTTCTGCGTCAGGAGCCGTAGTCGTTGCCGCGAGTCGACACCACAAGAACGGATTGTCCTGATTGCCCTTCGCGGGCATGAAGCGTTGCAATCGGTTGGGGATGTGCGCCTTCAAAACCAGAGAGAATCGTTCGCACCGCGTCTTCAAACGTTCCCATCACCGCAATGGAGGCATGAAGCGGGTAATCGTATTCCGATTGCCAACTGACTTCAACCCCAGCGCGCGCCGCCCATTCCCCCACAACTTGACGCAAAGTGTCCCCTCGGGTGGCGGTCCATGAATCGGCCCCCGGAAGCGGCGACGGATTGTCCGCCAGAGATCCCCCTTGTCGTTGCCGTGGAAACTCCGCCACTGTCTTGCCGCCCCTCCGCGCCGAGTCCAAAGGCAAAGGCCACGTCTCAATCGATGGACTTCCCCCCACCGACGAAGGCAGTGCAAGCACCTGGGGCGCTTGGCTCTCTGTCGACGAAGCACGAGCCGAAGACACCCCCCGCTCAATCACGACAATCTTCCCATCCTCATGAAAGGTCAGATCCGCGCCCGACAACAGGGTTTGCAGGGTCGATCGCCATGTTTTCCCGCCCTTCCAGGAGACAAGGGTCTCCAGATTCACAGCCGGATCAACCGAGAAAGCGTATTCGGCGGGCAAAACCTGCCGAAGGGCAACGGCCAGAGGAACCCGGTTGGCAAACCCCTGCAGAGCTGGCTCTGAATTCGTCTCAGACGGCCTGACGGTGGGGCGCGTCGGCTGAATTGTCATGATCGGCTCTTGAGCTGTGTCTCCAACGGGAAGAGGCTCGGAACGGAACGCAAGGGTTGATTTGGAAGGAACCGATTCCGTCACACTTACGGGAGACGTAGGAACAACCGGCGATGGGCGGGCCGAGGAAGGGGCAGCCATCCGTGGAGGAACCCACTGAAAGTCCGCCAACGTCGGTCCCGCCGTCAGAATCATCGCAAGTCCACAAAGACCGAGTCCCACGAACAACTGCCGCCTAAAAACCGGAGATGATTCATACATCGTCTCTCAACTCCTCTGGAGAGGTCGGGGCTCCGAGTTAAGGAATCTCGACGAACACCCTAAAGATACCCCTAAAAACAGGCCCCTTCTCGACCTGCACCGACTCGCGTCTGCCGACGCCGAAATCTGCCCTCCTCCATATACCCAGACAACGACTACGGCAAGCCCTTACAAGCTCTTCAGAAGGGCCTTTGAAGGGCTCTCCCAAGCCATTTTCACATGTCGATCAACCGTAGTCCACCCAACGCCGCCGCACCCGACGACTCACCCCCGGACGCTTGACGCCCACAAGCCACGCGCGGAGCGCCCGCAGCGCCGAATCAAAACTCAAGCCCCGACGCTCCATCAACCAAAACACAAAAAGTGTCAGAATGGTCAAGCCAAATGTCCAGGATCGGGCATGAACAAGAAAAATAAAGAGCGGGAAGAACGCGCGTGCATCCACAAAGAAGAATCGAACGGGCTTTTGTGTATTACGCCAATGGAGATCCGCCGAGTCCATAGGCTAGGTATCCTCTTCCAAGGCCCGCGTTTCATCTTCGCTGATTGCCTGCGGTAGGGTTGCGAAGGGCGAGTCGTCGAAACTGTCCACGGACAATCCCTTGGTCAGCAAGAGGTAGATCCGGCGGTTGATGAGCCCATCTTTAAAGGCGGCGCTGGCCGATTGCTCCATCGTCCGTCCATACCGGAGAAGAAATTTTTGCGCCGCTGCTGTCCATTGCTCAACGGGTAGATCAAGCAATTGCTCGCGCACGGTTTCATCGAACACCAGGTACTCACGCAAACCGATTCGCCCCCCCCCGATTTTGGGCACCAGCGTTTGCGTGACAACCATGCGCAGCGTTTCCATGAGCGCGTAAGCGCGCTCGGTTCGCTCGCTGGGTTCGAACACACTCACGATACGACGCACCGTCGCCGCAACGCCTACCGTGTGCACGGTGGAATAAACAAGGTGACCTGTCTGCCCGGCTTCAATGGCCGCCGAGACGGTCTCGCGGTCGCGGGCTTCGCCCACCAGAATGATGTTCGGCTTGCGGCGGAGGGCGTTGCGCACCCCTGCCGCAAACGTCGGGAGATGGCGCGGAATTTCGGTTTGGGCCACCAAGGAACGTTCACCGGTGATGCCGTCGTACACGTACTCAATGGGGGCTTCGTAGGTGAGCAGCTTGCCGCAGCCCTCGGGCCGTTCAATGAGCATCCGGCAGCCCGCCGCAAGAAGCGTCGTCTTGCCGCTGCCCGTGGGACCCGTGACGAGAATAAGCCCCTGCGGGGGCGACCAATTCGCGATGACTTTTTCTTCAACCCCGAGGTCACGCAACGTCGGCGGTAAATTGGGCAGGCTGCGCAGGGTGATCTGAACCGAATCACGCCCCTTGCTGAGAATAGCCGTGATGTTCACACGAAAGCGGAATCGCACATTTCGTTCGGGACGCACTTCGTAGGACAAATCCAAGTCACGGCTTGATGCCAGTTTTGCCAGTGCATCGGGACCGTAAATACGGTTGAGAATATTGGTCATGTCCGCCGAATCAAGCGACCGGACCATCACGGGATGCAAGATGCCGTCCACTTCCACGTACGCGGGCCTGTCGGTCTGCAAGGTGATGTCTGACGCACGTTTACGCGCACACCAGAGCAACAAGGGATCGACATGGAGCTCTTGAACGCGCAAGGGCTCATCGGGCCAAAGGCCAATCTCCTCGTCCGTCGGGCTGTTCAGCGGGAAATTGTTTTCCACAACCCGCTCCGGGGGATAAGGGCCGAGGGGCCCGTGATGGTCAGGCCCCGGTCGCCTACACGCATTTCAGGTCCGCCTCCCGTCACACCACGGTCTTGCTGAAGCGCGTAAGGCGCCGAGATCATGCGTTGTGCCAACAGTTCACGGTACCGCACCATGCCGGTGAGGTCGTTCGTCAGCCGATCAAGGTCGGCCTCAAACGTCTCTTCCGCTTGCTGAAGGCCTGCAAGCCAGCCCTCCTGGACCCACTTCCGCCACTGTTGACGCTCTTCGCCTGTACGCGGCAAAAGCAAGGACGGGGGAGGATCCACGGCCCCCCAATCCCTTTCCAGGTAAAGGTGCCAAGACCGTGGGGCTGTCACGATGCGCGCGTTTTGGTTGATACGGTAGACACGGTCCGCGACGGCAGCATCCTGCCCCCCGCCGCCCACCAGAACGGCTCGCTGGGCTTCGGAAACAGTAGGCGGTTCAATGAGAAGCCCTGACGAGGCGGGCAAGAGAAGTCGCCCAAAATCATAAATTTTGGCAAGACTCGTGTCGTACTCAGCAAGCCGCCTTTGAATTTCAAACGTCCGGTGCGCCAAACCCCCGCGGGCACCGTACGACAACGCGGCCTCGCGCAAGGCGTCGTTGCGAATCTGGAGCCCCATGACGTCGGCCCGCGCCGATTCGCCCGCCGGACGCTCGCGATCTTGCAAACTTTGCAGCTCCGGTGGTGGCGGTGAGACCGTGGCCTGCGGTGATTCGTCGGCGGCCCACGTCGGCGAGGAGGCCATCGCCCCCCCTGCGCCAAGGACCGCAGCCAGCGCGAGAAACGCCAACGCCCGTCGGCAGGGCTTAGATCTTGTCAACAGGGGCATAGCGCAACTCAACAACCCCGGAAGATCCATCCACCGTCAAACTCGCCCGCTGCCCGACTTGCAAGCCAATGTCCCGCAGCAGCTGAATCAAGGGACGGTCGTAAACGTTCAAGGTCACGGTCACCGGCACGGGCAACGGCCCGCCCAAAACGTTGAACGTATACCCAGCGCGGGTTGCCAACATCTGGGCCACCTGTTCAACAGGACCCGTCCAGTTCAGCGTGATGGGTTGAAGCAAATTGGGAGGCGCGCTTGCGTAATCCGCTGCGATCTCCGGCAACGGGGTCCGTGTCTGTTCAATGGCGGCCAGCGAATCCAGCGCGTTTGCGGCTTTTTCCGACGCCTGAGCGATTCGGGTGCCCACAAGATCGGCCTCCGTCGCGACGGGGACAAGCTGCGAGGGTGCGCACCCCGCCAGGACCCAAAGGCCCGCGATCAGCGCAAGATCTCCTGTCCGTTGCCTCCTCACCATCGATCCCTCGTGCGAGTGTGTGACGTGCCTGATCCTGACCTAACGGAGAGCAGGTATAATCCTCCCCTCCGCAAGGCACAACCCTCTTGATGAACTCGGGACGGCCTTGCCTTACATGGACCATTTTTGAATGGCGATTCCTTCAACGTTCTCGTGGGGGGGAATCCGCACGATCACCAATTTCACAAGCCCCCGTGCCTGCCGCGAAACGTTGTTGTTGGTCACGTACGTCATCACAACAGGAACTTCGACGTTCCATCGGTACGTTTGAGTCTCGGGATCTTCGCCCTTGGACGTGATGAGCGGCATATCGGAGGGCACGGTCGTCAGCACCAACTGAAAATCCTTGAACGTTTGGCGGAACTTTTGCTGGACCACCGCGTCGCGAAAACTGCCCCATCCGTCCGGTGTAAAGCGGGATTTCTGGTGCAACATTTGGCGATCAAAATCGCCAAACCCCACGGTTAGAACTTCCGTCACGCTGGTGGCGGCCCACCCCAAAATCGCCATGTCTGTTTGATTCGACCCGTCCAACGCAACAAGCGGAATGACCCGGTTGTCGGTTGTCAACGCGCGGTACACCAAGATGGGCCGGAAAAAGGGTGCGCCGAACACAATCACGGCCAACAAGATACCAATAAAAACGGCCTGCCAAATGATCAGACGGCGAAAAACAAACGCCCGCCTCGCGGCGTCCCGATCATCGGGCAGGATTTTTTCGGAAAAATCCGAAGGACTCAGCGCCCCCCTCAGCACGCTCACCACCGTGCGGCGAATCCTGACAAACGCTGAAGGAGCAGCGGGGGAATCGAGGGCCGGATCGGGCGATTCTGTCTTGTCTTCTGAGTCTTTCGTCGATGCGGACAGGGGGTCCGCCTTGTTCTCCTCCAAGGCCACCTCTGCGGCCCTACCCGCCGATGGATCGGCGGGAGAAGGAGGCTCGGACGGCATCATGTTTTGGGCTCACGAGCAATCCACTGCTCAATCGCAATGCCGTTAGGATTCTGCAACGTGGACACACGCACGACCTGCAGAACCAGCAGAGCGCGAATGGGTGACGGGGCTTGATCGCCCTCAAAACGAATCTGAATGGGGAATTGCAGGTACCACGTGTACACGCCGTTTTTGATGAAGGCGGTCTTGATCTCGGGCGCTGCTTCCACCGAAAGGGTGGTCACCAGCTTGCGAGCCTCAATGGTTTCCAGAATGCGAGCCTCACGCATGGCTTTGGTGAAACTTTCCCAGCCCGTGGGCGTAAAATTCACCGCCGAATCCTGCAACCGGGGACGAAAATCATGGTACCCGAGGCGCAAGACGGCCTGTGCGGTCTGCGCGGCCCACGTGATCACCTGTGCGCGCGTTTTAAACGGATCGTCAAGTGGAACAATGCTGATGATGCGCCCGTCCGAGGTCGTTGCGAAATAGACGTAGCGCGTTTCCATGGAAAGAAGCATGGCGACGATGGACGCGCCGAGCAGCACGATGACAAGCCCTTGAATCACACTGATTCGCAAGAGCAGCCTGTAGCCATCACGGTAGAAGGCATTGCGGCTGAGGATCGTGACGATTGCATCCTTAAGAGCCATTAGACCGACCCCCTAAAAGCGATGTCGGGCAAACCGCACGCGGTGAGGTATTCACCGGACCCTTTGCACGAAGGACAAATTCGGTTGTGTCGCCCTTGCGAAAAAAACGTCCGCAAGCACATCAGGCATGTGCGAGTCGTGAGGCGCGGAACGGCCGAGGGTGTAACCCCCGAAGCCCCCGTATGAGGGGACGTGGAAGCGGGGGGCCTTTCCCGAGGGGCTGTATTCGCGGCCCGTTCCCGACGTGACGACACACCGGGTGGACGCCCCGGCCGGGCGCGGCGAGGAAGCCCCAGCCGCACCGCCCGAGTCCGCACGGCGGAGACCGTCCGCCCCAGCGCCTGTCCGATGTCCTCGGGCGTCATGTCCGCCCGCGCCCAAAGGGTCCGCAATTGCGCGTCCTGTTCCTGCCATGACAGCGACGACCCGTCGTCCTCGTCGGGCGAAGAAGGCGGCGTTGCGCCGAGGGAAAAAACGGACTCGACCACGGGACTGACCTCCCTGTTTTGCTCCCATCACGCTCAAGCCGACGGAAGAGCCCTTGCCGAATCCTTTCCAGGACCCTTGCAAGTCATTCCAAATTTAATCCCTTTCTCTCAAATTTTCCTTAACAACGCGCCTTCGAAATAAACCTGGCGAGAAAACCTCCGTTACGCAAGGTCCGGCAAGGACAAAGAGGCCTTAACCCTTTCAAAAACCTCATTTTTCCCGAAAATCTCGGCCACCGTAAAGATGGGGGGAGAGACCGTGCTCCCCGTGAGGGCCGCGCGGAACGGTTGGGCAAAAACCCCTAATTTGAGGCCTTGCTCTTCGGCCGACGTGCGAAACAGGGCCTCCACCTTGCTCGCCGTCCACGGCTCCGGCAGGGCCTCCAAACGCGTCAAAAGTGTGCCGAGTCGCGTGCGGGCCTCGGGGGTCATGAGGTCGCGGGCCTTAGGCTCCCACGTCGCAAGCGTCGGCGCGATGCCGTAGAATCGGGCGCTTTCGGCCAAGGCGACCAGCGTCGCACTCCGTGTTTTCAGGTCGGGCAGGGCGCGGAGGAACCGCGTCCGGTCTACGTCGGTCAGGTCACGCCCCCAGGCCTTCACCAGGAACGGCTCGGCCAACGTCGCCAAGCGCGAATCATCGGTCTGGGCCAGGTACCGCGCGTTCAGGTGGTTAAGTTTTGCAAAGTCGAACCGCGCGGGCGAGACCCCAAGACCCTCCAGATTAAACCACGCAATCGCTTGATCGGTCGAAAAAATCTCGTCGTCCCCGTGCGCCCATCCAAGCCGAACAAGGTAGTTCCTCATCGCCTCGGGCAAATACCCGAGTGCCGCATAATCATGGACCGCAGGAGACCCGTGGCGCTTGGAAAACTTCGCGCCATCGGGCCCATGAATCAGGGGCAGATGCGCGAACATCGGCGGCGTCCAGTCCATGGCCGTGTAAAGATTCAGTTGGCGAAAAGCGTTCGTGAGGTGATCGTCCCCACGAATGACGTGCGTGATTCCCATATCGTGATCGTCCACCACGACGGCCAGCATGTACGTCGGCGTGCCGTCCGCGCGCAGAAGCACCATGTCGTCCAGCTGGCTGTTGGGAACGGTGATCGTGCCCCCTACGCGATCGTGCAGCGTTGTCTCCCCGGTCAGCGGGGCCTTCAGGCGAATCACGGGGGCGACGCTGGGGGGGGCCTCGGACGCGGGCCGGTCGCGCCAACGGCCATCGTACCGTTGGGGAAGCCCCTTGGCGGTCTGTTCGGCGCGAAGAGCCTCCAACTCGGCGGGGCTCGCGTAACACCGGTAGGCCGCGCCCCGAGCGACAAGCTCGTGTGCGACCGCGACGTGCCGTTCACGCCGGGCGAACTGAGAAACCGCCTCTCCGTCCCAATCCAGGCCGAGCCACGTCAGGCCCTCCAGGATCGTTTTCACGGACTCGGGTGTCGATCGCGCGCGGTCCGTGTCCTCAATGCGAAGAAGAAACTGTCCGCCGTGATGCCGGGCAAACAGCCAATTGAACAGAGCCGTGCGCGCTCCCCCAATGTGCAAAAACCCCGTGGGCGAAGGGGCAAAACGGACGATGACGGCCATCTAACGCGCTCCAGGACGAGCGACTGGCCCCACGGACGAGCCCGTGGGTACCGGGGGAAGAGCCGGATCAAACCCCTGGCTTTCCGCCACGATGTAGAGCGGTCGCCCTTTGACTTCCGTGAACACGCGGGCCAGGTACTCGCCCAGCATGCCGAGCCCGACCAGCTGAAGTCCACTGAGCAACAGCACACTCACCATCAGCGAGGCGTACCCCGGAATATCCACCCCGGCCAGCAACGTGCGCAACGTCAGAAAGAGGCCATAGAGAAAGGCAAAAAGGGATACCGCGCCGCCCACCCATGTCCAGATTCGCAAGGGCAGCGTGCTGAACGACGCCAAGCCGTCCATCGCGAACCGCACGAGATTCATGAAACCCCAATGGGTTGTGCCGCCAACGCGGGGCGCAACGGTGAAGGGGACAAAGGCTTGCGGGAACCCCACCCACGTCATGAGACCTTTCATGAACCGTGTTCGCTCGGGCAGCGCGTTGATCGCTTCCACCACGGCGCGATCCAGCAAACGAAAATCCCCCGCCCCTTGGGGAATCTGGACTTCGGCAATGCGTCGAAACAGGGCATAAAAGGCCTGGGCGAACGCACGATGGGCCCAGGTGTCCGTTAAGCGTTCTTGCCGCAAGGCATAGACGGACTTGCCGCCGTTCCGCCATGCCGCCACAAGCGCGGGGATCGTCTCGGGCGGGTGCTGCAAGTCGCTGTCCATCGTGACGACGGCTCGGCCTGAGGCCAAATGCAACCCGCACGTCAACACGGCTTCTTTCCCGAATCGGCGAGCCAGACGCACGACCTTGAGGCGCAAATCACGCGAGCGCTCATGCAGCAGCAAAGCGTAAGTCTCGTCCGTGCTGCCATCATCCAGCGCGAGAATCTCATAGCTGAGGTTTAAGCTACCAAGCACCGGGTACAGCCGCCGGAAAAGCTCGTGCACGTTCGCGGCTTCGTTGTTGAACGGCAAGACGACCGTGAGGTCGGGGGGGTCCGAGGGAGGAGGGACGAAA
Organism: uncultured Pseudomonadota bacterium; assembly: GCA_903869345.1. Classification (GTDB taxonomy): domain Bacteria; phylum Pseudomonadota; class Alphaproteobacteria; order UBA9219; family UBA9219; genus CAIPYM01. The sequence continues at coordinate 3,477 of CAIPYM010000019.1, read as the reverse complement.
GGCATCATGACAGGCGCGTCATACCCGATCTCGCTCCAGGAAAGAAGGGGGGAACAGGGGACTCCGCGTTTTTCAACGCTCCCGCCCCCCTCGACAAGGCCCGTGGTTCATTGTGGCGGTCTGACGGTTGAGTTGGGCCTCCCTCTGAAGACGGCGAAACGGGAAAGATTCTCCCCTTTATGCGACCACGAAGAAGGCATCCCTGGATTCCCTCCCGCGGGGCAGGTAGGGTCGGGCCTTCGGAAGCAGATAGCTCCACGCGAGGGGGCATGGCATCACAGCGTCGCATTCACGTGATCGGAGCGGGTCTGGCCGGGCTTTCGGCAGCCCTGCACCTGGCCCTTGTGGGCGAAAACGTCACGGTGTACGAAGCCGCGCCCTACGCGGGTGGGCGGTGCCGATCCTACATGGACCGGGCGCTGGGGTGCCGCATTGATAACGGTACGCATCTTGTGCTGTCTGGCAATGACGCCATCAACGATTACCTGAGCCTTGTGCAAAACCCCACCGGACTCGTGGGGCCCTCGGCGGCACTTTTCCCGTTCATGGATCTGGCCGACGGAATGCGGTGGACGGTGCGTTTGGGGTCGGGGCGTGTCCCCCTCGGCCTGCTTCGGGCGGCGAATCGCGTGCCGGGAACGCGGGTGCTGGATTACCTGCAGATTCTCCGGCTGGGGCTGGCACGGACCCACGCGACGCTCACCGATGTCCTTCCTTCGGGGCCCCTGACCACGCGGCTTTGGGAACCCCTGGCGCTGGCGGCGCTCAACACCGTGCCCGAAGAGGCTTCGGCGCGGTTGTTCGCCAACGTTCTCCGGCAAAGCCTGCTGCGCGGGGCTCCTGCGTGCCGTCCGCGCACGGCCCGCGTTGGGCTTTCAGAAACCTTTGTGCTCCCGTGCCTCAACGTCTTGCGTCAACGGGAGGTCCCGGTTTTGTTCGGGCACCGCTTGCGGGCTCTGGACTTGGTGGGGCCCGTCGTCCGCCGCCTGGATTTCGGAACAACGGCCCTGGAGCTCGCGCCGACCGATTGGGTGGTGTTGGCGGTTCCCGCTTGGGTGGCGGCGGATCTGATTCCGGGGTTGGTGGTCCCGGATTCGTTCCGCAGCATTTTGAACGTCCACTACCGCGCGACGGTCCCGCCCGAAAGCGCGGACGGTAACGTGTTCCGGATGACGGGTCTTTTGGGCGGCCTTGCCGAGTGGGTCTTTGCCCGCGCCGAGGTGATCTCCGTGACCGTCAGCGCGGCGGATCGGTACGCGTCCACCGATCAGGACGAACTGGCCCAACGGCTGTGGCAGGATATTGCGCGGCTTTACGATTTGGATCCGGCGCATGTGCCACCCTACCGCCTCATTCATGAAAAGCGTGCGACGTTCGCGGCGACGCCCGCCCAAGACGCGCGGCGGCCTCGCGCGTGGGCGGGGTGGAGCAACATGGCGCTGGCGGGCGATTGGACGGCCACAGGGCTGCCCTCCACCCTGGAGGGCGCGATTCGCTCGGGCATGCGTGCCGCCGAGGTCGTAATTCGCTGGAAACCCTAGAATCGCTTCTTCTTTTCACCGTTTTTTTGGGATTCAACCGTGCCATGTCCGCTCACCCTGCTTCACCGCCTGCCCCCGAGTTGTCGCGTCCGCTGATCGTTGAGCGCATCGGCGCGGGCGGTCTTGTCGAAGACATGGTGGCCTCCCCCACCGAACGCCAAGCCTTGGCCGAACGGTTTGGACTTGTGGCCTTGCCGCAGTTGCAGGCGCGGTTGGACATCGCTCGCGATTCCGGGCATCGCGTGACCGTGCAGGGCACGCTGACGGGCCGAGTCGTTCAGGCGTGCGTAATCACGCTGGAGCCCGTCGAATCCACCCTCACGGAACCGATTGAGGCCCTTTACGCGCCCGAGGGTCATGACCTGGGGGATGAGGTCTTCGGCTTTGAAAACGGCGTGATTGACCTGGGGGAGCTGGTTGCGCAGACGTTGGCTCTTGCGCTGGACCCCTACCCCCGCAAACCGGGGGTGAGCCTGGACGATGTCCTGGCCTCCACCCGCGGCAAAAAGACTTGATCGCCTTCGCGCAGGTCGAAAAGGTAAACAGAATCTTAACGAATCAGTTGCCATGTGTTAAAGTGCGCATCATGGGCTGGAATCTCAAGACTTAACCGGAAGCCTGACAAAGGATCGTTGGGGTTCTTGTTCGCTCGGAGGTTCTGCAACCAGGGGCGCACACGGAATGTCGTTTTTGGCCTTTTCATCCGGGGGAACCCGTGAGCGGTCCGGGACGGCGGCCAACACGGACGAGCCGACGTCGGGGCTTTTTGCTGAAAAAGCGCTGGTGGAATGGCTGTTGCGCGGGCGCAAGCCTGCCGGGGGGCACGGGGGTGAAGCCCCTCCCGCGCTTGCGGCGGAATCGTCGGCGGACGATGGCAGCGCCGTCGCCAACCTGTGTGGGTACGGGGCGCGGGAGTTCGCCTCGGCGGGGGGGGCGCTTCCCCTCACCGCCGCCGAGATTGATTGCTTTCGCCGCAACCACAGGGACACGGAACGATTCACGGGTCGGGATTTTTTGGCCGTTCGGTCCGAGATGCCTTCTCCCCTGGGGGAGCTGTGGGGCCTTTATCGGCACCGGGCCCGCGTCGACGCCGAGGCCGCGCTGTTTGTGACGCAGGCCACAGGGACGTCACGCGTCGCCAGGGTCATGGCGGATCTGCTGGCGATTGGCGGGTTCGCAAATGCCTTGGAGAATGTCACGCAAGGCGCTGAATCGTATGCGATTTCGGCGGCGTTCGACACCTCCGACATTATTGATCGCGCTGTGCAAGAAGCGACGCGCCGTCAGGCCCTCCCCATTGGGCACCCGGCGCATCTTTTGATCTTGCCGCCCGATGAAGTTGCCCTTCTCGCCGCGCACATCGCCGAACGTCATGCTCTTCCGGGGGAGGCCTTTTTGGAAAAAGCCCGCCTGCTGGCCGAGGCGCGGCAGGACGTTGGCCGCCTTCCCGTGCGCGATCATTTCGCGACGGCGCTCCGCGAGGGCGACCTGTGGGCGAGCCGCCCCTGGGCCGCCCGCCTACACGCGGCTTACACGCGGCTTTTGCCGCACTGGGGCACGAGCGCGACCGACGCGCCGCCCCTCCTCCGCTCGGCGGACATCCTCCGCGCGCGGTAGGGGGAGAGTGAGAGAGATTGCAGAGGAACGTCGTCCCGGCGAAGGCCGGGACCTCGAGACGCTGGGGAGAGCGGTTAAGAATCCCTCGGGATCCCGGCTTGCGCCGGGATGACGGTACCTGTTGAAACGTCGTTTCCGTTCCACGCCTCCCTCCCCCACGATATGGGGGGAGGGAGTCCCGTCGTTCCAAAACGTCATTCTAGAGCAAATTCCGAAGAGGTAGAATCGGGATTCACAAGGGGCTGGAAGTGTGATTCAAGATAGGGGCTGGGCAGGGAGGCCAGCAAAGCAGGACGAAGCCCCTATCGAACGACATCCG
>CAIPYM010000018.1 GCA_903869345.1 uncultured Pseudomonadota bacterium | reverse complement strand
GGTTACGTTGATTTTCGTGCCGCTCAATTCCATGAGTCCTCCATTGCCCCTTTCGCCGCGAATCGTCGCAGCTACGACTTTGAGACGGCCTACAAGGTCAATGTCGAAGCCGCTGGCAAAGCGTCAAACGGGATTGAGTACGGTGCTCTCGTGAGCCTCACGAACGAAGCCACCTCGACCAACAACTACGCGGCTGGTGGGACAACGGCCAAGATTGACCAATCCTACGTCTGGTTGTCGGGCGGTTGGGGTAAGGTGCTGTTCGGCGACTCGCATGGTGCGTCAGATCTGTTCGTCTCGGCCCCGACGGTTGGGGAAGGTCAGATTGATGGCAAGTACGTTGACTTCACGGATAGCCTGGTTCGTCTGAGGGCGGCCGGTGTTGACGCCGAGGAAAACAGCACGAAGGTTTCGTACTTCACCCCCAAGGTGGGCAACGCGAACCACAAGCTGCAAGCCGCGGTCTCCTTTGCGCCGAACGTTGGTGTTCAAGGGCAAAATGTTGCGATAATCAAGAACAGGGTGGCCTACAATGACTTTCTGGAAGGCTCCGTGCAGTACACGGGCAACTGGAACCCTGTAACCGCCGTGATCAGCGCGACGGCTTCGGGGGCCAACGGCGGTGGTGGTATGGCGGGGATGTGGAGGACACCACCCTGCCTTGGCTGCGGTGGTATGTTGGTTAGCAGCAGGCCCGATAACTTCACGTCCTTTGGCTTTGGGGCGCAGCTGGGGTATGAGGGGTTCACGATCGGTGGGTCGTATGTTGATACAGGCAAATCCACGACCACGATCACGGACATTTGCCCCCGTTGCTTGATCCCGATGACCGATACGAATAGAAGTAAGAGCGGGGATGTCTGGACGATTGGTGGCAAGTACGAGTTTGACAAGACCGCCGTCGCCATCAACTACCTCGATGGTTCAGGGCGTTTCCCGTTGGGCGGTGCGATTTCCGATGTGATTGTCAAGAACTTCTCGGCCGTTGGCGTTGGTGCGACCTACAAATGTTATCCGGGCATGACCTCGGCCGTGGATGCCGTCTTGTTCAGCCAGAAGGATGTTGGGGCTGACAAGAGCAACGATGGTCATGTCTTCATGTTGAGCCAAAAATTCGCGTTCTAACTGAAAGAACGTGTGTTCAAGAACGAAGGGCGGTGGCTAAAACCACCGCCCTTTTTCTTTCCTAAAAAGCGGCAAATAGTTCGATAAAAGGTTTCACCTTGCACAATTCCCTGAAAAGGGGTAGTTACGTAGGCGTGTGGATCTCATTCGGAGCTTGAAAGACGGTTCCGAAGCGCGGGCGTGGATCGCGCCTCATCGTACGGCAGGGAGGAAACGCCATGGATTCGATCACACGTTGGCAGGGGGAAAAAACGGCGACGTCGACACCGTCCCCCGCAGATTCGGCACCTGTCACGGGGCGGCCCCCTCTTCCCCAAGCTTCGTCGTCTGCGAACGTGACGGAATCCAAGGCCCCCTCGGGGGGGCAAAACAAGAGCCGCTCCTTGACGCAGCTCTCATCCCAGCTGTTCGATTCCATCGCGGGCGTGATCGTCACACGGTTTTTCAATGCCAGCGGTGAGGTTCAAACCCAAAGCCCGCCGCAATCGGTTGTTGCTTACTTGCGCATGGGCCTGACCGCGACAGGACAGCCGGAGGCTTCCAAGGACGCTCCCTCCAAGGACACAACCAGCAAGCTGGTCTGATCGGATCGGCGCGTGTCGGACTTTATGCTCCAGGCCCTTCAGGAAGCCGAAGCTGCGGCCGCGCGGGGCGAGGTGCCCGTGGGTGCGGTGCTTGTCAGCGTGTCCGGCGAGGTTTTGGCCCGGTCGGGCAATGCCGTGGAAGCGTTGGCGGACCCGACGGCGCACGCGGAGGTTTTGGTGCTGCGTGCGGCGGCGCGACGCCAAGGAACGCCGCGCCTTGCGCCTTGCGTTCTTTATGTGACTCTGGAACCTTGCGCGATGTGCGCGGCGGCGATCAGCTTGGCGCGCGTGACGCGTGTGGTGTTCGGGGCCTACGATCCCAAGGGCGGCGCGGTTGAGCACGGCCCGCGCTTTTTCACACAACCGACGTGCCTGCACGCGCCCGAGGTGATTGGCGGGGTGGAGGAGCGCCGTGCGAGCGCGTTGTTAAAAGCGTTTTTTGATCCCAAACGCGGCCCGTCTTTGGAGCGTGCGGGGTGGTCCCCGAAAAAAAGCCAAAGACACAAGGGCCCCCTTGCCGAAAATGCCTGTCTCCCGGTAACGTCGGGCGTTCCGGGTGGCCCCTCTAGCTCAGTTGGTAGAGCATCTGATTTGTAATCAGAGGGTCGGGGGTTCAAATCCCTCGGGGGGCACCAGGACTAACCCCGGATGGCGGTGGTCATCCGGACCAGGCGGGCCATGAAACGCACGTCGTGGACGCGGACGATATCCGCGCCGCCCAGAGCGGCGGCAGCGACAGCGGCGGCCGAGCCCTCCAGTCGGTCGTTCGCGGGCGTGCCCAGAATCTGCCCGATGAAGTGCTTACGCGAAGGCCCCACCATCAGAGGGCAGCCCGCCGCCCGTAGCTTGGGCGTGTCCCGCAGCAGGCAAAGGTTGTCCTCGGTCGTTTTACCGAACCCGAGGCCGGGATCCAGGATCAGACGCCCTGCGGGATCCTCGGGCGAGGACCCCACGGCAAGCCCCGCCGCACGAGCCTGGGTTTTGGCCTCCTCAAACCACGTGCACACGGTTCGCGTGATGTCCGGATCGGGCGAGGCTTCATAGGCTCCGCCCAGGGTGGCATGCGTTGTCACCGAATTCCGTCGAGCGCGGGTGTGCATGACGACCAGGTACGCCCCCGCGCGAACGGCAAGCAGGGCCAGCGCGGAATCACGCCCCCCTGACGTATCGTTGACCACGACGGCCCCGGCCTCCAGCGCTGCCGCGGCGACGGCGGGCTTGGTGGTGTCCACGCTCAGGGGACGATCCGGGCGCTGTTTGTGCAGGGCGCGGATCACGGGCACCACGCGCTTGATTTCGTTCTCGGCGCTGACGGGCGTTGCGCCGGGGCGGGAGCTTTCCCCGCCGATGTCCAGGATGTCCGCGCCCTCGTCCCAAAACCGCGTTGCTTGGGCAAGAACCGCATCAAACCCCCGCAGCGCCAGCCCGTCACCCGAGAACGAATCCGGGGTGACGTTCACAATCCCCATGATGAGGGGACGGCGGCCAAGAAAGGGAAGAGTCAGCATGGCAGCAGACGGCTAGACCTGAGGGCCCTTTGTCGCCCCCGCCTCACAACCCGAAGGCGCGTTGGAAATCGGCAACGAGGTCGAGACGTTCCCACGAGAAATGGCCGTCGTCCTCGGGCTCCCGTCCAAAGTGCCCGAACGACGATGTCTTTTTGTAAATGGGGCGGTTGAGCCCCAGGTGCTCGCGAATCGCGCGGGGAGTCAGCTTCACAACCTGCCGGATGATGTCCACCAGATTCGTCACGTCCACCTTATGCGTGCCGTGCGTGTCCGCGTACACGGCCAGGGGCTCGGGCACGCCAATCGCGTAGGCCAGCTGAATCGTGCACCGATCGGCCACGCCCGCCGCGACGATGTTTTTGGCGATGTACCGCGCCATGTAGCACGCCGAGCGGTCCACTTTGGTCGGGTCCTTGCCCGAAAACGCGCCGCCCCCGTGCGGGGCCGCGCCGCCGTAGGTGTCCACAATAATTTTGCGGCCCGTGAGCCCCGTGTCGCCGTCAGGTCCGCCGATCACAAACCGCCCTGTGGGGTTCACGTAGAAAAACTCTTCCGGGCACATCCAGCCTTCCGGTACCGTGGCCAAAACGTAGGGGCGCACCATCTCACGCACCGCCTGCTGATCCACGCTCTCGTCGTGTTGTGTTGAGACCACAAGCCGCGCCACGCGTGTGGGCTTGCCATTCACGTACTCTAGCGTCACCTGGCTTTTTGCGTCGGGGCCCAGCATGGGCAACTTGCCCGCGTGACGATCGTCCGACAGGCGGCGCAAAACCTCATGCGCCAAGCCCAACGGCGCAGGCATAAACGACGCCGTCTCGTTGCAGGCATACCCGAACATGATGCCCTGGTCGCCCGCGCCCTCGTCCTTGGAATCCGAGGCGTCCACACCCTGCGCGATGTCGCCCGACTGCGCATGCACGTAGATTTGCACGTCGGCCCATTGCCAGTGGAACCCCTTTTGCGCGTAGCCAATCTCGCGCACCGCTTCGCGGGCCGCGTGTTCCATGTCGTGCGGCGTCAAATGACCCGGACCCCGCAGCTCGCCTGCAACGACGATTCGGTTGGTGGTGGCCAGAGTCTCAATCGCTAGTCGGCTGTGCGGGTCTTCCTTGAGGTACATGTCCACAATGGCGTCCGAGATTCTGTCGCACACCTTGTCGGGGTGGCCTTCGCCAACGGACTCGGACGTAAAGAGGTAAGAGGACGAAAAGGCAGGCATCGGAGCACCCTCAGTTTGGAGGGATGCAGCAATACACGAGACAGGATGTTCGCGCAACGCGTACGCAGATACCTCATCGCGTTCCTTCGGTTGCGCCGGGAGGGAGCGTTTGCTATGCCGTGCAGCAGCTCCCATCCGGGGATATCCGAGGGCCCCATGTCCGCGTCCACCGCCGTCTCTCGCCTGATTCTCAGCCCTTCGGCCCCGCTTGCGCGGCGGTACGTGGAGGCGTGGCTTGACCTCGCGGAGGAGCGGGGCGAAATGGACAGGGCGCAGCGCGACGGCGCGATTCTGGAAGACGCCCTGGCTCACAGCGCCCTTTTGCGCGATGTCCTGCGCAGCCCACGTGCGCCCCGCGACCGCATGGCCAAGCTGATGGCGGCACTTGGCGTGGAGCTTGGTCTGGCCCCCCTCACCATTCGCCTGCTCATGACTTTGGCCGAGGGGCGTCGTCTGGGTGTGTTGCCGGTCCTTCTGGCCGTGTTCAACGTGGACCGCGCGGCACGGCTGGGCGAAGTTACCGTCCGCGCCGAAGTCGCCCGGCCTTTGACAAGGGGGCAAAAAGACCGGCTGGAAACGCTGCTGAAAGGCCGTTTTGGGCCACGGTACCGTCTGGAGATCGTCGAAGACCCGGCCGCGCTGGGAGGCTTTGTGCTGCGTGTGAACTCCCAGTTGATTGACGCCTCGCTGCGCGGCAAGCTGGCGCACCTCGCGCAGGGACTCGCCGGTCCACCACCGAGGGCATCGTGAAGCCCCCTCCAACCAACGTTTCCCGATCAAGAGCGAAGGAGTCATCCCGTGGTTGAGATTCGAGCCGCCGAAATCTCGTCGATCCTCAAGCGCCAAATGGCCGAGATTGACATCAGCGCCGAAGTCGCCGAGGTCGGCCAGGTCCTGTCCGTCGGGGACGGTGTGGCCCGCGTGTACGGGCTTGATAACGTCCGCGCGGGAGAAATGGTGGAGTTCGCGAGCGGCGTGCGCGGCATGGCGCTGAACCTCGAACAGGACAACGTGGGTGTCGTCATTTTCGGCGACGACCGTCGCATCCGCGAGGGTGATTCGGTCAAGCGCACAGAAACCATCGTGGAAGTCCCCGTGGGACCTGGGCTTTTGGGACGTGTCGTGGACGCGTTGGGGAATCCAATTGACGACAAAGGGCCTCTCACGAACGTCACGAAAGCCCGCGTGGATGTCAAAGCGCCGGGGATCATCCCTCGGCAGTCGGTGAACGAGCCCATGCAGACGGGCCTGAAGGCCATTGATTCGCTGGTGCCGATTGGCCGTGGGCAACGCGAGCTTATCATCGGGGATCGGCAGACCGGGAAGACCGCCGTTGCGCTCGACACGTTCCTGAATCAGAAAATCCTCAATCAAAGGGGCGAGGCCTCCCAAAAACTCACGTGCATTTACGTGGCGATTGGACAAAAACGCTCAACCGTGGCGCTGTTGGTGAAGGCGCTGGAAGACGCCGGGGCCATGGAGTACTGCACCATCGTGGCCGCGACAGCCTCTGAACCTGCGCCGATGCAGTTCCTTGCGCCCTACACGGGCTGCGCGATGGGGGAACATTTCCGCGACAACGGGCAGCACGCCCTGATCGTGTACGATGATTTGTCCAAACACGCCGTGGCGTACCGTCAAATGTCGCTGTTGTTGCGCCGCCCGCCGGGACGTGAGGCTTACCCAGGCGACGTGTTTTACCTGCATTCCCGGCTTTTGGAGCGCGCCGCCAAGCTTAATGCGGAACGGGGCGGCGGGTCGCTGACAGCTCTGCCGGTCATCGAAACACAAGCCGGGGACGTGTCGGCGTACATCCCGACCAACGTCATTTCCATCACCGATGGCCAGATTTTCTTGGAAACGAGCCTGTTCTACAAAGGCATTCGCCCAGCGATCAACGTCGGGATCTCGGTCAGCCGCGTGGGTTCGGCGGCTCAGGTCAAAGGGATGAAACAAGTCGCGGGATCCATCAAGCTGGAGCTCGCCCAATACCGCGAAATGGAAGCGTTCGCGCAATTCGCCTCGGACTTGGACGCCACCACGCAACGGCTACTCAACCGAGGAAAGCGGTTGACCGAACTCCTCAAACAACCCCAGTACGCCCCTATGCCCATTGAAGAACAAATCGTCGTGATTTACGCGGGCGTGCGGGGGTACCTGGACGGAATCGCGCTGGAGGATGTCGCCCGGTTTGAACAAGGCCTTTTGGTCGCCTTCCGCACGCGCCACGCAAGCGTTCTGGAGACTCTGCGCAAGGACCTGCAAATCAAGCCGGAAACGGAAGCGACGTTGAAGGCCTGTTTGGAATCGTACACCCAGGGGTTTGCGTAACGGCCCTTGGCGTTGCGGCAGGAACGCGATTCCTCGGCCCTTGTCTCCGCCGTCGGTTCTTCATGAGGCCCTTCGCATGCTGTCCTTTTTGCCCTCCGTCCGCCTAGTCATCCTGGGGCTTGCGCTTGGGAGCCTCGGGGCCTGTTCGTCCACGCCCACGGACGAGCCCGAGACGCCCGCCGAGCCCCTGTACCTGAAGGCCTCGGACCTGATGGACAAGGGGGAGAATAAAAAAGCGGCCAAGGTGTTCGAGGACATCGAACGCCAGCACCCTTATTCCCCCTGGGCCAAACGCGCCCAGATCATGGCGGCGTACGCGCAGTACCAAGCGCTTGATTACGATGACGCCATCGTGACTCTGAACGCGTTTCTGCAGCTTCACCCAGGCCACAAGGACGTTGCGTACGCCCTTTACCTGCGTGCCCTGTGTTTCTACGAGCGCATCGAGGACGTTCGGCGCGACCCGACGTGGGCCCGCGAAGCCCTGCAAGCCCTGAGCGATGTGATCACGCGATTCCCGGACACCCCCTACGCGCAAGACGCTCACATCAAAATTTCACTCATTCATGACCACCTCGCGGGGGCGGAAATGGATGTGGGCCGTCAGTACCTCAAGCGCAGCATCTACACCGCCGCCATCTTGCGATTCCGGCATGTGGTGGAGGAATACCCCACCACCAGCCACACGCCCGAAGCGTTGCACCGCCTTGTGGAATGCGACCTCGCCTTGGGTCTTCCCCGAGAGGCGCAAGAAGCCGGAGCCGTCTTGGGGCACAATTTCCCCGGAAGCGATTGGTACGAAGACAGTTACCGTCTTTTGACGACAAAGGGCCTCCAGCCAGCTGCCCCTTCCCGCGATTCTTGGCTGAGTCACCTCGGCCTGTAAGGGCCTGTTCATGATCTTGTGAACAACAAGGAGGGCCCGCGTTCTGCCAAACCTGCGGGAGCCCTCCGGCCTGGATTACGCGCGTCCATCGGGGCATGATTTGCGGCCCCTGTTGAAGGAGGGAGTTTCATGCCGCATCGTTCGCCCCCCGAGGCCCCTTTGTTTCCCTCGCTGGAGGAGGACGCGGCGCGGGTCCAGGCGGTCCGCGACTTGGCCGACCTTGCGCGAACGATCGCGCATCATGATCGCCTGTACCATCAGCTCGATGCGCCCGTGCTCTCGGACGCCGATTACGATGCGTTGCGCGAACAGTACCGGACGTTGCGGGCGCGTTTTCCCGACCTCCCCCCGCCCCCGGACGACCCCGAAACCCGCGTGGGGGCTGCGCCCGCCGGGGGGTTCACGAAAGCGACGCATCGCGTCCCCATGCTGTCGTTGGCCAACGTTTTTACAGAAACCGAGACGCGGGAGTTTGTCGCCCGTGCGCGGCGGTTTTTGGGGAAAGCGTCGGACGAGTCGCTCCCGATGGTGGCCGAGCCCAAGATTGACGGGCTCTCGGCCGCCCTGGTGTACGAAAACGGCGTGCTGATCCGGGCCGCAACGCGCGGCGACGGAACGACGGGTGAGGACATCACGGCCCAGGCGCGTGGGATCCGAAGTCTTCCCGCCCGTCTTCAGGGACCGTGCCCGGAGCACGTGGAGGTTCGGGGGGAGATTTACCTCAGTCGCGCCGATTTCTTGGCGTTGAACGAAGCGCAAAAAGCGGCGGGGAAGGACCCGTTTGCCAACCCGCGCAACGCGGCGGCGGGAAGCGTGCGGCAGCTTGATCCCACGATCACGGCGAGCCGTCCGCTTGGGTTTTTTGCCTACGCCTTGGTGCCCGCCCCTGGTGAGACGCTGCCCATGGCCACGCAAAGCGCCCTGCGGGAATGCCTGCACGCTTGGGGGTTCACGCTCAATGAGCCCGCCCGTCTTTGCGACACGGTGGAAACTCTGCTGGCCTATGCTGCGGAGATGGAGCGCGAGCGGCACGCGCTGCCGTACGACACGGATGGCCTTGTGTACAAAGTGGACAGCCTCGCGGACCAGGCGCGGCTCGGAACCGTCAGCCGTGCCCCGCGCTGGGCGACCGCGTACAAGTTCCCACCTGAGCAAGCCACGACGCGCCTCAACCGCATCGTCGTGCAAGTGGGGCGCACGGGGGTTTTGACGCCCGTTGCCGAGCTGGAGCCCGTGACGGTCGGCGGGGTCGTCGTTAGCCGCGCGACGCTCCACAACGAGGATGAAATCGCCCGCAAAGACATCCGCGAGAGTGATCTTGTTCGCGTGCAACGCGCGGGCGATGTGATCCCGCAAGTGGTGGAGGTGTTCCCTGATCGGCGAGGACCGGACTCCCGCCCCTTTGCCCTGCCGGATCGGTGCCCCGCCTGTGGAGCCTTGGCGGTGCGTGAACCGGGCGAGGTGGCGCGGCGTTGCACGGGCGGGCTGACTTGTCCGGCCCAGGCGCTTGAAGGGCTGGAGCATTTTGTGAGCCGCGATGCGTTGAACATCGAAGGCCTTGGGACGCGACGGCTGCGGGAGCTTTGGGACCTGGGGTGGATACGCACCCCCGCCGATCTTTTCCGCCTGGAATCACGGCGGGACGACCTGAAAACGCGGGATCGGTGGGGCGAGGATTCGGTGACCAAGCTGCTGGCGATGATTGAGGCGCGGCGGCGCGTGCCGCTGGATCGGTTCCTGTTCGCGCTGGGCATTCGGCACGTGGGCGACAAAACTGCGCGGCAGCTGGCTCGCCGTTACGGGACCCTGGCCGCGTGGCGGCGGGCAATGGACGAGGCGCGGGACGAGACCTCGGCCGCGTGGGACGACCTGAAGGCGCTGGACCAAATGGGGCCCGACATGGGGCGCGCGCTCACGGCGTTTTGCGCGGACGGGCATCATCGGGCGCTCTTGGATGATCTCAGCAACCTTCTGGTTGTGGAGCCCGCTCCGCCCCCCCCAACAGGTACAGGGCACCCGCTTGCGGGCAAAACCCTGGTGTTCACGGGGACGCTGACCGGGATGACTCGGGCCGAGGCCAAGGCCCTCGCCGAGGCCGTCGGGGCCACGTTGGCAAGCGCGGTGTCCCGCGCGACCGATTACGTGATCGTGGGCGACAAGCCCGGCAGCACCGCTAAACGTGCGCGGGAGCTGAACGTCCCGTGCCTTGATGAGACCGCGTGGGAGGCGCTGTTGGAGGGGTGAGGGGGCTGATAAGCAAGCTCAGGGGGTGATTCCTTCCTCGCGCGCACAACTCTGCACATTGAAAGCCCCGGAAGCCGTTGCGGGCGCGGGGCGGCGGCCTGTATAAGGAACAGGCCATGACCGATCCGACCCCGTCCTTTCCCCCCCCGCCGCCCGCCGAGCCCGCTCACCCGCCCGAGCCCCCGACGGCCTCGCCCGAACCGCCTCATGGACCACCGAGCCCTTCGGTTCTGACGATTCGCCCCCCCTCGGCCGAGACCCTGTTGGCCGAGTTGGTGGTGGCCCTCAGCTACCTCACGCGGCTCGATTTTACGCTGCAAGAACCGCCGACGCGTCGCGTCATTCGCAAATCCATGGTCTGGTTTCCCGCAATCGGGGCGCTGATTGGCCTCTTTGGTGCGAGCCTCGACTGGATCACGTCGCACATCGCGTTGCCCAGCACCATCACGGCCACGCTTGCCGTCGTGGGCATGCTGTGGATCACGCGAGCGATTCACGAAGAAGAGCTTTCAACGCTTGTGAACCATTACGGGCAAGCCCGCGCCCAGGCGCACCCCCTCGTGTGGCTTCAGGGGGAGCGTTCCGTGCGCTATGGCACGCTCGGTGTTGTCTTGGTCATCATTTTGAAAATCGGCATCCTGGCCAGCCTGAACAGCAACGTGCTGGTGTTTCAGGCCCTGATTGCCTCGTGCGCGTGGTCCAGAACCCTGATGGTCGTCGCGGCCTCGTGGTTGCGCCCCGTGGAGGGTGATCCCGTCGCCGATCATTTCCAACAACCGCCCGCGCTGCGGATGATGCTTGCGGTCGCCTTGGGCGTTTTTGTGGGCGTTGCGGTGTTGGGCTCGGCCGCGAGCGTGGCGCTGGGCATCGCGGCCGGGGCGGGGCTGTTGGTCGCCATCGTGGGGGGGTACCATGTGCGCGGGTACAATGGACCGCTCTTGGGCACCCTTCAGCATGTCACCGACCTCAGCGTTCTCGCGGTGGTGTTGGCGATTCAATAAGATCAACCCCCGAGCCTTAAGGAGGTTTCGCGCGATGGCGTCAGACGTGGTAAACCTTCAGGGCCTTGGGCGTTTTGTGCGTCTCCTGCGCCTCCATCAACCGACCGGGATCGCCTTCCTTCTTCTGCCGTGTTGGTGGAGCCTGTCGCTCATCGTGGAGCCGTCGGCAGCCGTCGTCACGTTCGCGCTGTTCGGAGCCGGGGCCGTCATCATGCGGAGCGCCGGGTGCCTGATCAACGATCTCGTGGACAGGCGCTTGGACCGGGACGTGGACCGCACGCGCCTTCGTCCCCTCGCCACGGGGGAGGTCTCGGTTCCCGAGGCCGGACTGATTCTGCTTCTGTTGCTGATCATGGGGCTTGTGATCCTCCTTCAGTTTAACCACGTGACCATCGCCCTCGGAATCGCGGCCCTGGCGTTGGTGGTGATCTACCCCTGGGCCAAGCGCGTGACGGGATGGCCGCAGGTGGTGTTGGGGCTGACGTTCAACATGGGCGCTCTGATGGCCTGGAGCGCCGTGCGCGGAAGTCTGGGATTCCCGGCGGTGGCGTTGTACGTCGGGGGAATCCTCTGGACCCTGGCTTACGACACGATTTACGCCTGCCAGGACAAGGCCGATGACCCGAACGTGGGCATTCAATCCTCGGCCCTGCGGTTGGGGATTCATGTCCGCCCGGCTGTGGCGGCGTTTTACGGCGGCGCGTTCGCGCTGTGGACGACAGCGGGGCTTTGCGCGGGCGGCGGGTGGATGCCCCTGCTGGGACTCATGAGTCTCAGTGCCGCGTTTGCGGGGCATACCCTCTGGACGTGGGATCCCGACGACCCCGCGCGTTGCGCCCGCGCGTTCAGGCGCAGTGCCTTGGTGGGTGCGCTCGTGCTTGCGGCTCTGATGACGAGCCGCGCGTGGACCTAAGACGCGACCTCCTCGCCTTCGTGCGTCACCACACCCGCCTCGAGCCCGTGCCGTTCGTGCCCGAGGTCAAGCTGCACGTGGCCGAGGCCATGACGACGATCTGGATTGCGACGGCCGAGTGGTTGGACCAAGACGCCATCACCCCGCCGTACTGGGCGTTTGCGTGGCCGGGGGGACAGGCGCTCGCGCGGTACATCCTGGACACGCCGGAGGTCGTTCGGGGGTTGAGCGTTTTGGACTTTGCCGCCGGAAGCGGGATTGGCGCAATTGCTGCCGCCAAAGCCGGAGCGTGGCACGTGGAGGCCGCCGACATTGATCCCGTGGCCCAGGCCGCCCTCGCCCTAAACGCAGCCCGCAACGGGGTTATCGTGGGGCAACGCCGAGGGGTGGACCTGACGCAGGCCCTGGAGGGGTTTGACCTGATCCTGGCGGGCGACGTGTGTTACGAGCAGCCCATGGCCCCCCTGATCCTGGGTTTTCTGCGCCTGTGCGCCGGAAACGGAACGCGGGTCCTTTTGGGGGATCCGGGCCGCGCCTACGTGCCCGACCAGGGCGTCCGCGAGATCGCCCGGTACACCATCCCCGTCCTCCGCGACCTCGAAGAACGCGACGAGCGCCTCACCACCGTGTGGGAGGTGGAGGGGGTGCGGTAAATTTCGTGGGCCGGGGGCATGAAAAGATTGCATGCAAGTAAATCATGAGGCAAAACAGAGAAGGAACCAAACAAATCAGGAGGATAACATGGCAACATTAGGTGGATCCACCGCCCAGTCTGGCCCTGCCGCTCGGATACATGTTACGGAACAGGGGGCAGCGCCCAAGACCCGTCAAACAGCACTCTCTTCTCCTCCCAGCGAAATGCGTGTTCTTGTTCCAAGACTTGAATTAAATGCTCGTAAGAACGATTTAATACTTGGGTTGTTTTGGCAAGATCAGAAAATTGAGATCCCACAATTTTTTGGTTTTAATTCAGATGCTATGCTGTCCAGTGCATGGATCCCTCAGGTATTGGATTTTGTAAGGGGCCAATTGGTTCGTGGTCAAATAGGGCTTGTTGTTGGTGATGGGTTAACTAAGAGACTTCGTGGTTTTCTCAAAGACCGTGACGACCTCGGGCCTTTAGACGCCTGGGTTGAGGCTGTACAAGCAGGTGTTCAGGGCTTTAAGGGCCTTTTTGATCATTTTGATCAATTAACGGCGGTAAATGTTTACAGATCGAGCCCTCAAACCAGTTCCCCAACGGCAATTGTTATAGGGACAACCTGTCAGGCAGTAGAGCGCTGCCTGGGACCGAGGGGAGAGGGGGATCAGGGGGCTTGCCTAGCATTGGAGAGGGAACAGAGTCGGCAACTGGAGACCGTTGCGACTGCACTCGGACAACTACAGACCGCCGCAGAGGATGTAACGCTATCGGTGAAGCCCCCCCCCTTCTTGCCCCCTGGATACACTCTACAGAGGAACGGCTTTCCACAGACATGCGTGACGACCATACAGGTGTTAAGTTCGTGACCAAGGCTTCCTGGTTCCTTTGTAAAACAAGGGATGTGATCAGATAGGGCTCCTGGATTCCATCCTTCGCCTATAGCCCGCTTGAGGCAGGGGTGGGCGGAAGCGGCGTTCGGGGCACAAAAAAGCCCGCGATTCGGTTGAAACGTGAACCCACGACTCCCTGGGGTGTTGAGGCTGCGACACGGCACACAAGGGCCTTTTTCTCAGCCACGGCCCCCCTCTGTCAATCGCGAGCGCAACGAAGTGATCCAGCTCACACCCTTTCGGTCGAACGGACAGGGCAGGAGATGGATCGTCCCGGTCCCTTTCAGGGGCCTTGCGATTGACGGGGAGAGGCTGAGAAAAAAGCGACAAACAGTCAGCCTGTCACTTCATCATCAAACGCGTGCGATTTCGGGGAGGGCTCAACCGTCGCAAGGGCTTTGTGATCCTCCGGCGTAAAATCTCCCAACCCCCGCGTCTCCCTCTGTCCACCGCATCGACAGGTGAGGAATCCTCTCGCCGTAAGGGGCGCTGACGACCGTAAACCCGTGGCTTTCGTAGAATGCACGGAGGTGCGCCTGCCCGGACAGGTGAATGCTCGTGCCCCCCGCCTGTTGAATGGCGGCGATGGCCCGACGCATCAGGTCATGCCCGAGCCCGCGTCCACGGGCCGAGGGAGCGACGACCACGCGCCAGATGGTCCAGTCGGGACAGGATTCTTCTGGCGGGAGGAAGCGACAATAGGCCAACAGCCGCCCATCCTCGTGCGCCATAACATGCCGTGACGCCTTATCACGCCCGTCCACATCGAGGTACGCGCAACGCTGCTCGACGACAAAAACCTGATTCCGTAGACTCAGAACGTCGTAAAGCTCGTCCCGCGTCAGTTCGGTGAACGTCGTGATTCGCCAATCCATCGTTGTGCTCCCTTGGCTCTTTCTACAGCCCGACCATCACTTGCGTCGCGTTGCCTTGCGTGAGGTTCCGGTACCGCGCGAGCGCCCAGAGGGGAAAGAACGCCCGGTACCCGTGGTAGCGCAAGTAAAAGACGCGCGGAAAACCCACGGCGGTATAGGGCTCTTCGTCCCAAAGCCCTTCGGCGTTTTGGGTTGTCTGCAAATGCGCGACGCCACGGGCCACAGCGGGGTTGTCAACCTCGCCTGCTGCCATCAGGCCCAAAAGCGCCCACGCGGTTTGCGCGGGCGTGCTGGGGACCCCTTCGCCTTTCGGCGTGCCGGGCCAATAACTTTGCCCGCTCTCGCCCCATCCGCCGTCGGCCTGCTGCCGCGCGTAAAGCCACGCAACTGCCTTGCGCACGGCTGGATCTTCGAGCGGCACGCCCACCGCGTTCAAGGCGCAGAGCACGGACCACGTGCCGTAAATGTAATTCGTCCCCCAACGACCAAACCAGCACCCTTCGGGCTCTTGCTCGCGCCGGAGGTAATCAACCGCCCGCTGAACCGCCGCGCCGCCCCGCGAGAAACCGAGCTGTCCCAGCATGGAAAGGCACCGCCCCGTCACGTCCGCCGTCGGCGGATCCAAGAGCGCCCCGTGGTCCGCGAACGGAATGGCGTTCAGGTAAAACGCCGTGTTGTCGGCATCAAACGCGCCCCATCCGCCGTTCGTGGACTGAAGCCCGAGGACCCAACTGACACCACGGTCCATGGCGACGCGGTAGCGTTCGCGGTCGGTCCTGTCCAAGGCCAAAACCACCATCGCGGTATCATCCAGATCCGGGTAATAGGCGTTTGCGTACTGAAACGCCCAGCCCCCTGGCGCGACGTCCGGCCGAATCTCCGCCCAGTCCCCCGCAACGTCCAGGATTTGCCGTTGGGCAAGCCACGTGCACGCTTTCTGCAGAACCTCGGGCGCGGCTTTGGCTTCCAAGAGCGCGTGCAAGGCAAGGCCGGTGTCCCACACGGGCGAGACACACGGCTGGCAATAGGTTTTCTCCGGCGTGTCCACCACGAGCTTATCGATCGCTTTTCGTACAATGGCGGGTTGCGGATGATCGGGCGCGTACCCCAACGCGGTATAGGCCATCAGAGCGTTCGCCATGGCCGGGTAAATCGCGCCGAGACCATCTTCACCATTTAGGCGCTCGCCCACCCACGCCATCGCGCGGTTGATCGCATGGGCGCGAAGGGCCTTTGGAATCCAGGGCTCCACGCGGCGCAAGACGACATCCAGCGCCCGAAACGCCGCCGTTAGCAGCGAGGGCCCCGCAACCGTCGGCCAGACACGCATTTGCGCGGGCGGAAGGAGAAACAATTCCTCTACCGTGAGGCCCTTGGGATTTTTGGCCAAGGGTTTCAGCGCCATCAGGACCACCAGCGGGACGATGACCACGCGCGACCAGTACGAAACTTTGCTGAGGTGAAAGGGAAACCACCGAGGCAGCAGAACGATCTCAACGGGCATGACGGGCACGGCCCGCCACGGCACAAACCCAAAGAGCGCCAGCTGAATCCGGGTGAAGACGTTGCTTCGCGCCGCGCCGCCGTGCGCCAAAATGGACGCCCGCGCCCGCGCCATGGAAGGACTGTCGGGATCGTCGCCGACGGACTTCAGGGCGAGGTAAGCCTTGACGCTTGCGCTGATATCGAACGCGCCGCCGTGAAACAGGGGCCACCCCCCGTGCTCCTCGCTTTGGCGCGAGCGGAGGTAAACGGCCATGCGTTCGTGAAGCGCCGTCCTTTCGGGGGTCAGCGTGCCAAGGAAATGATCGAGCAAAATGTATTCGGCGGGGATGGTGGCGTCGGCCTCCAGCTCAAACACCCAGTGCCCGTCCGGTTTTTGCAACGCCAACAGCGCGTCCGTGCCCTGGCGGATCGCGTTTTCAAGGCCCGCTGCGAGAGCGCGACCCCCCAAGGGAGGGACAGCGGACGCGGGCGAGGACACGGCAGAGGGACGCGACATGGGCAGCGCAGGCGAAAAGAGGAAACGGCGGGCGCAGAATGCGCGAAGACCGCGCCGAATCCAAGCGGGGAGGTGATGGCGTAGGGGGAGCGTCCTTCATGCCGTTGGGAGAGGCCTTTCTTTTTGCATCTGCACGGCAGGGCTTGCCTCGCCGCTGGGTGAAACGTAGTCGGCTCGGCCCGTTTCCGTGTACCCGTTGGCCTTGTAAAAGGCCTCAGCGTTCAGCGAGGCATCAAAGGCCAGAAGGGACGCGCCCGCGCTGAAGGCGCGTTTCTCAATTTCAGCAAGCAAAGCCCGTCCCACCCGACCCTCCGCATTGGGTTTGACATACAGCGCCTGAAGCTTGTTTTGGGGCGGGGTTGCCATCGCAAAGCCCACCACTTCGGCCTCAACCTCCGCCACAAGCACGATGAAATCCGGGTCAGCAATTTCGCGCTCGACACGCGCAACACGGTCCGGCGTGGCCCCCGGTGACCACGATTCCAGACGGGCCGGATCATAATGCCCGGCCGCTTTTGCAAAGACGGCCTCTCGATGTACCCGCATAAGGGCCGCTGCATCGCTGGGCGTGGCAAGGCGAATTTTTAACATCGGTCGTTTGTGCCGCCGATCGAACGAGGCGTCAATTCCTTATGCTGTAGCGAACACGATCGCTGGCCCTCAATGCTGATATCGCCGGGGTGGTTTTCTGATCCCTGCCTTCTGCCCTCTGTTACCGATCCACCTCGCCGAAGACGATGTCGAGGCTGCCGAGGATGGTCACGGCGTCGGCCACGAGGTGCCCGACGCAAAGCTGGGGCAGGGCCTGCAGGTGCGCGAAGCTGGGGGCGCGGATTTTGCAGCGGTACGGGCGGTTCGTGCCGTCCGCGATCAGGTAAACGCCGAACTCGCCCTTGGGGGCTTCAACGGCGGTGTACGTCGCGCCTTCGGGGACGTGAAAGCCCTCACTGAACAGTTTGAAGTGGTTGATCAGCGCCTCCATGGAGGTCTTCATCAGCTCGCGGGCGGGCGGGGCCACTTGGGGGTTGTCCACCATCACGGGCCCCTCGGGGAGCGCGGCCAGAATTTGACGGATGATAACAAGCGATTGCTTCATTTCTTCCACGCGCACGAGGTACCGCGCAAAGCAATCCCCCGTTGTGCCGATGGGGACCTCGAACAACAGGTCCTCGTACCCGTCATAGGGTTGGGCCTTGCGGAGATCCCAGGGAATGCCGCTCGCTCGCAGCACGGGGCCGACAAACCCGGAATCCAGCGCTTGCGCCTTGCCGACAACGCCGATCCCGACCGTGCGTTGGCGGAAAATGCGATTATCGGTCAGCAGCGTTTCAATGTCCGCGAGCGTGCGCGGAAATCGCTGCGTGAACGCCGCGATGTCCTCGGCGAGGCCCGAGGGCATGTCCCGCGCCACACCGCCGGGGCGGATCATGTTGGCGTGCAGCCGCGCTCCACTGATGCGTTCGCAGAACCCCATGATGATCTCGCGTTCCTCAAACCCCCAGAGCGAGGGCGTAACGGCCCCAATATCAATCGCCAGAGTTGTGATGTTGAAAAGGTGGTTGGCGATACGCGTGAGCTCGGCAAACAAAATCCGAATGGCACGGGCGCGCGGTGGGGGCGTGATACCGAGGAGCTTTTCCACGGCCAGGGCAAACGCGTGCTCTTGCGCGATCGGGGCGACGTAATCGAGCCGATCAAAGTAGGGCAGGGCCTGAAGGTAGGTCTTGTGCTCGATGAGTTTTTCGGTTCCCCGGTGCAAAAGGCCGATGTGCGGGTCGGCGCGTTCGATGACCTCGCCGTCAAGCTCCAGGATCAGGCGCAAGACACCGTGCGCTGAAGGGTGCTGCGGCCCGAGGTTGAGCGTGAACGGCTCGGGCTTGAGGGGCGGCGCGAGGGGTGCGGGAGCGGCGTTGGGCATCGGGGGGCTCGTGCGGCGAGTCGGAACGGGCAGGGGCTCCCAGTCTACCCCGAGGGCGCGGCGGCACAAAACGCGGTTTTGCGCTTCACGGTTTCTCGGGTGTAAAACAAAAAGTCCGTGAGCCAGGTTCGCGGGCTTTTTTGAATTTTTGCAGGTAACGTGCCGTAATGTCTGTTTCGTCGCTGGATGACCTTGAACGCGCTGCCCGAGCGCAGATTGCCGAAGCCCCGGACGGGGCCGCGCTGGATGCCGTGCGTGTCGCGCTGTTCGGCAAGAAGGGCGAGGTGACCGAGCGCCTGAAGGCCCTTGGCGGGCTCGATCCCGAATCCCGCAAAGTCCAGGGCGCGGCGCTGAACGTGCTGAAAACCTCGCTCTTGCAAACCCTCGCGGAACGTGCTGCCGCGCTGGAGGAAATTGCGTTGGCCGTCCGCCTGACTCGCGAATCCGTGGATGTCACGCTGCCCGCGCGGACCCGGACCGAGGGGCGGCTCCATCCCATCCCGCGCACGATTGAGACCATTGTCGCGGCCTTCGCGAGCCTCGGGTTTCATGTGGCCGAGGGGCCGGACATTGAAGATGATTGGACCAATTTCACGGCCCTCAACATCCCCCCCGACCATCCTGCGCGGGATATGCAGGCGACGTTCCATCTTCCGCCCCGCCCGGACGGAACGCCCATGGTGCTCCGGACGCACACCTCGCCCGTGCAGATCCGGACGATGCGGCGCCAAGCGCCTCCGCTTCGTATTCTGACGCCTGGGCGCGTGTTCCGGCGCGACTACGATATGACTCACACGCCGATGTTCCACCAAATCGAAGGCTTAGTGATTGAGCCGGGCATTCACATGGGGCACCTCAAGGGGTGCTTGATGACGTTCCTGCGCACCTTCTTTGGTCGTGCCGATTTACCCGTGCGTTTTCGGCCTTCGTACTTCCCCTTCACCGAGCCGAGCGCCGAGGTGGACATTGGTTGCACGCGCAGCAAGGGGGAGCTGAAACTGGGTCATGTGGGTCAGGGCGAGCAGGATTGGCTGGAGGTCTTGGGCTGCGGGATGGTCCACCCGAACGTTCTGCACCACGGAGGTCTTGATCCCGAGCGCACCCAGGGCTTCGCGTTTGGCATGGGCGTTGAGCGTCTTGCGATGCTGCGCGAGGGCATCCCCGACCTTCGCACGTTCTTTGAGGGCGACACCCGGTGGCTCCGGCACTACGGCACGGGGGTGTTTGAGGGGGCGTGAAAAGCGCGAAGAAGGGTAGCGTCAAGGGGCACGTCACGCACAACGCTGCCACGCTCCGCCAGGTGAGGGAGGTCAACCCCGTCAAGACGGAGGAAGGTGCCTCCGCCGTTGCCGGTCGTGAGCCGAAGGCCCGGAATGTCCGGAACGGCGTAGGTTTCCCCTGGGTAGAGAATACGCTCAAAGACCGCGCGGCCCTGGGGGTCCGCAATGCGAATCCAGCTCGGTTCATGGGACTGGACGAGCACCCGTGAGACGGAAGTGGGGGCCGAGGGCTCGTTCGCGGGTGAAGGCGCGGGCGTGGTGGAAACAACGGAAGGGCCGCCCAACACCGTCGGAGCGGCTGCAGGGGGTCCGGGAGTCTGAACCGCGAGGGGCAAGGCGGGGGACGGTGAAACCGTCGAGGCCGGGGGTGTGGCCGGAGGCGTGAGGGACGCGGGGGGGGGAGGGACAACCGTCGGTAGGGATTCGGTCACTTCGCCAAGGGGCGGAGGAGGGGAATCGGGCGCGTGCTTGGTGTCCGAGAAGGCATACCACACCAAATAAGCAAGTAACGCGGCAACCGCGCCTCCCAGCAGGATCTTAAACGAGGGCGCATGGCCTTCCGGAAGGGGTTGCGGAAGGACGAGCTGCGGTTGCCGTCTTCGGCCCTCCATCTCGCGGCGGTAGCGCTCGACCGCGCTTTTGCCTTCAACGCCGAGGTAAACGGCGTAGGAACGCAAAAACCCGATAGCGTAGGCGTCGGCAGGAAGGTCTTCTGGCTTGTCGTTTTCCAAGGCCTCCAGATACGACGCCTTGATACACAAATCATTCGCGACGGTCTCAAGACTGAGTCCGTACGTCGTTCGCCGCCGTCGCAGCGCGCTTCCCAGTTTTTCCGCCGGAGCGCCCTTGGGGGATGGGGGCTCGCCCGGCGGACTGGAAGACCCCGGAGGCGGCGCGGGGGGGGAGCCCGAGGGTCGCTTGTCGTGGCTCCAGGGGGAGGGCGTATCGGCGACGGCCCATCCTCCGGCGGGACCTGCGGGCGAGGGCTTAGCGCCAGAACCCGTTTGGGCGGGTCCAGGAGGCGGGGCATGGGGCGAACGGGGGGGAGAAGCCATGGGCCAACGGTCGACGAAAACGAAAAAATCCTTACCAAGGTTATTTAGGCAGTCCCCCTTCAAAAGGCAAATGAAGCCTTTTTGCGCCCTGCCCCCCTGTTTTGCCGAGCGAGGTGCCCATCGTCGTCACGCCAGAAGGTCAAGGAAGATGGAGGGCGCTGATGTCGCAGCCGCTGAAGTCCGAACAGGCAAAAGTGGGAACAACGAGGAGTATGAATCGCGGGAAACGTGCGAACGGGGGACTACGGTTTACGGCCCAGGACTTCACGTTTGCCCACGTGGTTGGCTTCGCCGACAACGCCCTCGCGCTCCATGCGTTCAATCAGAGTCGCTGCGCGGTTGTAGCCAATTTGCAGGTGCCGTTGCACGAAACTGATGGACGCCTTGCGTTCGCGCAACACAAGGTCAACGGCCTTGTCGTAAAGTTCGTTGCCGCCGGAGTCGTCGCCGCTCTCGCCCTTGTCCGAGCCCTCATCGTCCGAGTCATCGGCGGTGATGTCCATGAGATCATCGGGCCCCCCCTGGCTTTTCAGGAACGCGACGACCGATTCCACGTCCTCGTCCCGCACAAAGGGGCCATGCACGCGCGTGACGCGCCCGCCCCCCGCCATGTAGAGCATGTCGCCCTGGCCCAAAAGCTGCTCGGCCCCCTGTTCGCCCAGGATGGTGCGGCTGTCAATTTTGGACGTGACCTGGAAGCTGACGCGCGTTGGGAAGTTCGCCTTGATCGTGCCCGTGATGACGTCCACCGAAGGGCGTTGTGTCGCCATGATGAGATGAATCCCCGCCGCCCGCGCCATTTGCGCGAGCCGTTGAACCGCGCCCTCGATGTCCTTGCCCGCGACCAGCATCAGGTCGGCCATCTCGTCCACGATGACGACGATGTACGCAAGCGGCGCAAGGTCCAGGGCCTGCTCTTCGTAAAGCGGTTTACCGGTTTCGGGGTCAAATCCCGGCTGCACAAGGCGTGTCAACCGTTCGCCTTTGCGGGAGGCCTCACGTAGGCGGGCGTTGTAGCCTTCAATGTTCCGAACGCCGAGCTTGGACATTTTGCGGTAGCGGTCCTCCATTTCGCGCACGGTCCACTTGAGTGCGCGAATGGCCTTGCGCGGCTCGGTGACGGCCGGGGCGAGAAGGTGCGGAATGCCCTCGTACATGGACAGTTCCAGCATCTTCGGATCGATCATGATGAACCGGCAGCGTTGAGGCGGCAGCAGGTAAATCAGGGACAGGATCATCGTGTTGAGTCCCACCGATTTGCCCGAACCCGTCGTGCCCGCAATCAAAAGGTGCGGCATGCGCGCGAGGTCAACGATGATGGGCGCCCCCGAGATGTCTTTACCCAAGACGAGCGGCAGGGTGCCCGGATGCTCGTTGTAAGCGCGGCTGGCCAGAATCTCGCGCAAGTAAACCGTCTCGCGGCGGCGGTTGGGCAGTTCGATGCCGATGACGTTGCGACCCGGCACGACCGCCACGCGCACGGAGGTTGCGCTCATGTTGCGGGCGATGTCGTCGGCCAGGGAAATGACGCGCGAGGCGCGTGTGCCGGGGGAGGGCTCCAGTTCATAAAGCGTGACGACAGGGCCAGGACTCACGCGCGTGATGTGCCCGTGAACGCCGAAATCGGCTAAAACGCCTTCCAGCATTTTGGCGTTCTTGTCCAACGCCTCGGGCGAGAGACCGGGGGCCACGGTTTTCGCGCTCTCGGGCCATCCCAAAAGATCCAACGGCGGGACGGCGTACGCTCCATCGGTTGCCGTGACAACGCGCCGTGGGGGAGGGGGAGCCACGCGGGAGGGAGTCTTGGGCGTGCGTTTTTCCACATGACCGAGCCGAAGAATCTTGGTTTCGCGGGTCGCGGGGTCGTGGGACGTGGGAAGATCCCCGCGCACAAAGGCGTGGGATTCGGTCTCGGGGTCGTCCGTCCGTTCCGTGTCGTGCCCCTCCACCGATCTGCGTTTGAGCCCCGTACCGTCGCCTGTTTCCTCCGCGTCATCCCCCTCTTCCCAAGTGCGCGGGGCACGAAGACGCTGCAGGAGCCTCCGTACACCTGCAACCGTCTGACGGCCCAACCACCTCCCGGCAGCGTGGGCCGTGCGCAGAAGGACAAGAATCGCCCGGCGATCCAGGGCGCAGGCGGCGACAAGGGCTCCCAGGCCTAACGTGCCCAAAAGCAGAGTGACCAACGGCGTGCTCCACGGGGGCAAACTCGTCCGTAGGCCCCGGCCCAGAACGTGCCCGATGGCCCCGCCCCAAAGGTCCATGGACGAAGGCTCGGCGGTCCAAAGGGCCCCGGCCGTGCCCAGGACCACGAAGGCCAGCACGGCGGCCACAAGGCGCAAGGTGATGAGCCCCAGGCCCTGACGCGCGGCGATGCGCCAGCCCCAGGCGACCAAAATCAGAGTCAGGCTTAGGGACGAAAGGCCAAAGCACTGCCGGGCTAAATCGGCCACGCTCGCGCCGGGACCGCCCAACATGTTGTGCACGGCCCTGCCCACCGGTGCGGCGGTGTTCCAGGAGGGATCGCGGGAATCGTAACTGAGCGTGGCCAGCGCGAACGCGATGCCCACCAGCGCGAGACCCGCCCCCGCGCCCCCTGCGCAAACGCGCCCCAGGAACGCGTGCACGGGCTCGGGGACCCAGCGTCGCTCGGCTTGAGAGGTGGAGCGTCCCGCGCGATTCGGACGTGTGAGGGGATGTGACATGGCGGGCAGATTACCGGGAACGGCGGACGGGCAACAGGGGCACCCTTCCGCCAAGACTTTGCTCCTACCCTCTGGCCGATCCTCATGGTAAAAAATGCATGTTGCGCGGAGATCAATCGGCACAATCTTTTTCCTGGCCCCCTTCATGGGAGTTATCAGCATGGAACGGGAAGAGCTTGAAAAGCGGCTTATTTTTGTAGGGTTCAGCAAGTTCCGTAAGGTCGCTGGCATGAGGTCGGTTGTCGATCTGTTCACTGAAGGCGAGCGAACAGGCATTTATGTCCTTTCCTTCAAGGATGGCAGTTATTACGTCGGCAAGGCCACAAATGTCGTGGACAGATTTCTTTCTCACGCGAAGGAGAAATGCAAAATCGATGCCCTTGCCTTCAAAAAAAGGAAAGCCGAAGAAGTGACAGCAGAGGAGCGAAGAATCATCGCAGCGTTGGATTCCCTGGACGTGCCTCTACGCAACGTCACCGACACCCCCAATCCGAACGGAAAGGCCATTAAAGCGCCGGAAGAGAGTCTGCTGACGAAGGAGATAAGGATGCGTTGGTGTGACGATGCCCGTTGGAATGATCTAACGGGCACTCCGATGGATGACGCAAAAGTCCGTGCCAAATACGCCAAGAAATTTGCAGATAAGCAACGGACTGAATGTTGTGCTCACGAAGCCAAAGGCGATATTGCGCCAACCCCTGATCAAGGCTCATGGCCTGGGTGATCGTCTCCAGACGCGCCCCTGGGACGGCCAGCAAGTGATGGACCACCGGTTGATAATGCTCCCCGACGATGGATAACCCCGCCTCCGGCAGAACGTAGTGAACCCCCGCCACGCGCCCGGCGGTGGAGTTTTCGACGGGCAACAGGGCGCGTTCGGCCAGCCCTTCTTGCACGGCGGCGAAAGCGTCTTCAAACGTCGCGCAGGGAAGGGGTTCATAAGACGGCGCGGCGGCCCGGCACGCGAGGTCCGAATAGGCCCCCGGAACACCCTGAAACGCGATGGTGGCGGTCATGTCGTCCCCCTGTTTTCCCGTAGACGTGTGCAAAGTTGAGGCACTCTGACACCCGGAACGCTGAGGCGCGAAAGCAGCGTGGTGGGGCCTTTTGAAGGGAACGCGCGTCCATGCGTTTGGCCTTCTCGGGCGGAAGGGCTAAACTTCCGGGGCGAGAGGAATCGCGCCGGAGTCGCGCGGTCTCGGATTGTTGAGGGAGGCTGATCATGGGATTGCGCGGACGGGAAATGGTGGGTCAGGGTGTGGAGCATATCCTTGACCTACTCAACAAGGCTTACGCGAGCGAGTGGCTGGCATATTACCAGTACTGGCTGGGTGCCAAGCTCATCAAAGGGCCGATGAAGAATGCGGTAGCCGCCGAGCTGGCCCTGCACGCGACGGAAGAACTCGCGCACGCGAATCTGCTCGCGGGGCGCATCATCCAGTTGGGAGGAACGCCCGTCCTGACTCCCGAGGAGTGGGCGAAAGAAAGCCCCTGTGCCTACGATGCGCCTAACGATCCCTACGTGGTTGCTCTGCTCGACCAGAATATCAAGGGCGAGCGCTGCGCCATTTCCTTTTACAAAGGCTTGATGGACGCGACAAAAGAGGCCGATCCCGTGACCTACAACTTGGCGCTGGGAATTCTCGCCCAAGAGGTCGAACACGAAGAGGACCTTCAGAGCCTCCGCGAAGACCTGACGCTGATGGTTGAACGCGGGGGACGGTAGGGGGAGGGGGCGGTTTTTTGGGCCTTCGGACATTGACGAAAGCCTTCATCTGGAGTAGTCGCCTGAAGAGCTCAAGAGAGCACGGGGCCGTAATAGACAGCGTTGCCCTTGGGCGAACGTTGGCCCCTGATTCTTCTTTTCGACAGAACCCCGAAGGGATTGTCCGATGAAACACCTGAACCCCTACCGCTTTTACGAATTGGCCGCCACGTTGCGGGGGCTTCTAACCAGCGATCCGCAGAGTCGTGTGGCCGACATGTTAGGGCCTTTGACCGAGGCGCAGACGGCGTTGGATTCGCTCATCAAGGGGGATCCGTTGGTGCTGGAAGCCTCCAAGGTCGAGGCGACGCGGTTGTTGGGGAAAATCGGGGCGCTTTTTGACAAGTACTTCATCGATCCCGCCACGCGGCAGATGAAAACAAACCCCGGCGACGAACGCTTGGACCCGCACGATCTCACACTCATTGGGGGGTACATTGACCGGTTCGAGCACGCCTTTGCAGCCGAGCTGAATCAGGCCCCCACGTACGCGGCGGGCAAGCTGGGGATTTACTCCATCCACGACCTGATTGAGAACGCGCAGCAAGCTTTTCCGGCCGATGTGTTGGCGTGGATTCCCGAAGCCACGCAAGCCGAGTTTAAGACGGCAGGACGCGCCCTGGCCTTCGGGCTTGGGACAGCGGCGGCGGTTCATTTGCTGCGGGCGACGGAGCTTGCCTTGCGCCCTTACTACGAAGTCTTCGCGGGCGCACCCGGCAAGGCGGAACGTAACTACAGCATGTACCTGAAAAAGCTCACGGCGTTGGCGGAGGATGAGACCACTTCGTCCCGGCCGGACAAGCGCCTTCTTCAGATGCTGACGCAAATCAAGGAACAGTACCGGACGCCGCTGTTGACTCCGGACACCGTGCTTTCGCCCGAGCAGGCGATGTCCCTGTTTGGGCTCACCAGCGCGATCATCACGCTGATCGCCGAACAGAGGAAAGCGCACAAGCCCAAAGACTCCGATGGAGGGCCTCGCGCGGCAACGTCCTCCCCGGCGGAGAAAGCGGCAGCGGCGGTGAAGGCTTTGGCGGAAGAGGGTGAGGATGCGAGCTTCGAATTTCGCCTCCCCCAGGCGAGCTAGGGGCGACGAGTCCGACAGTAGAAAACGGCTGACTCTTCCGTCATTGCGAGTCCCCGAAGGGGACGAAGCAATCCAGGGCCGTTTGCCCCGTCTTCAGCCCGGTCCCCTGGATCGCTTCACGTTGTTCGTGAGGACGACGGAGGGGAGCTCTTCCTCCTTTCTCGTTGTCTGGTAGAGTGCGCGAGCCGTCTACGCCCTTTGGCTTTTGGGAATCGTTCCGTGCCGTCCTCCCCCGTTCGATCCTTTTTCCTGATTGCGGGTGAGCCCTCCGGGGACTTCCTGGGCGCACGGCTCATGCGGGCGCTGCAGGCGCGAGGTGAGGCCGAAGGGGTCGAGGTCCGCTTTCGCGGCATTGGCGGCGAAAAAATGCGGGCCGCCGGATTAGAGGTGTTCTTCCCCCAAGAAGACCTTGCGCACGTGGGGCTTATCGAGGTGCTGCGTCACTTGCCGACGCTCGCGCGACGTCTGAAGGCCACGGTCGCCGAAGTACGGCGAGAGCCCCCCGATGCGCTCATCACGATTGACTCGCCCGACTTCTGCCTGCGCGTGGCCAAGCGCCTGCGAAAGGGCGGGGCCCCGTGTCCCCTTGTTCACTACGTGGCGCCCTCGGTCTGGGCGTGGCGGCCCGGACGCGCGAAGGCCCTGGCGGGGGTTCTGGACCACCTGATGACGGTGTTGCCGTTTGAGCCCCCGTACTTCACGCGCGAGGGTCTGGCGTGCACGTTCGTCGGGCACCCGTTGGTGGAAAGCAACGCAGGCAAGGGACGGGCGGAGCGGATTTTCGCTCGCTGGCCCGAGGCGCGGGAGGGTGGCCCGTTCGTGGTGGTTTTGCCGGGAAGCCGTCGCAGTGAAGTCGCGCGGCTGGAGCCGATTTTCCGGGCGACGCTTGCGTACCTGAAAACCCGGTACCCGACTCTGAAGGCGTTGGTTCCGACCCTCGGCGTTGTGGCCAGCGCGATGGAGGAGCGGACGAAGACCTGGCCGGTGCCCACGTTGGTGGTTCATGGCGAAAACGCCAAATACGACGCCCTGGCCGCCGGGACGGTTGCGCTGGCTTGCTCGGGGACGGTTTCCCTGGAGCTTGCGCTGGCGGGCCTGCCGTCGGTCATCGCGTACAAGGTTCACCCGCTAACGGCCTTGATTGCGCGGCGACTGATCCGGTGCCCGTTTGCGACGCTCGTGAACCTGATGCAGGGCCGCGCCGTGATGCCCGAATTGTTGCAGGAAAAATGCACTCCGCACGCCCTGGCCGAGGCAGTTGCGGCGCTTTTGGACAGTCCCAAGGCCCGCGCGACGCAGCGCGAGGCCCTGGCCGACGTTGCGCCCTGGCTTGGCCGCGACGGTCCCGCGCCCTCGGTTCGCGCGGCAGAGGTTGTCTGGGGGTGTGTGAAGCGGCCTCTTGGAGGTTCGCTCTCGGTTAATCCTTGAGGAAACCCAGTTCATACACCAGGGGCGCGAGTTTTTCGGTGAGCGTTTTATAAGCGTCTTCAAAAGGGGAAAAATCAACGTCTTTGTAATCACCGCTGGCCTGACGTTTTTTGAGGGCGTTGCGGATTTGGTACCACCCCACATCGGGACGGTTCAGCTTGAGCTCATCGCGCACGGTGTGAACATCGGTTTCGGAAAAATAGGCCTGCCAGAGAACGCGTCCGGCGTCCAAGACCGCCTGGGCCTCGAGCGAGAGTTTTTTGTCGGCCAGGTACGTGACCATAAAGTCGGATTCAAAGCGGTCGGGCGCACCGACTTCGGATTCGGTGAAGGGAATAAAGTGATTGACGATGGACCACGTTTTCCCGTTCCATTTCAGCCCATCGGCACTGGCCGTCAGGTTGCTGCCATTGAACAACATCCAGATCAGGCAATCGTTTTTGAACCCCGCCGAAAGAGGCTCGCGGGGTTGTAAAAACTGATCACGGTCATTGATCCAGGTGGGCTTGATCAGGCGGCGAACGGAGAAAACAACGGCTACGTGTCCGAGATTCTTCGGTGTGACAAAGTATCCGCCTGCGTGACCGATGGAATGAACGGACGAAAAAAGCGCGGTCATTGTTCCGGCGTGCTGCATATCATTTCCGTTGCAAAAGAAATGGGCGATGGCGTTATCGGCCCAACGTGTATTGCGGACGTTTTTCGTTTGGGTTGTCGGGGTGATGGTGTTGATTAAAGGGATGGCCGGTGTGCTGTTTTTCTGAGTCCGGCTAATCCATTCGCTTAAAAACAGATGGTTGGGAATATTATAAAATTTCTTTTCCCCAATCGCCCTTGCTTTTTTATCGATGATTTCAACAGAAATTTCAGAAATGGGCGTTCTTTTGCATCCATTTTGATCGGTTTTCCACACCAGAAAGCCGATCGGAAAATTGCCGTTCAGTCCATCAAAGGCCTTGCTATGAACCACAAACCCCCCAAGGTATTTTGCATCCCATACCTTGCGAAATCCTTCAAAATTGGAGGCGTTCACATATTTCAACGTGCTGAACATGGCAAGCGTTGCCGTGGGAATCTCCTTGGCGATTCGCACCATAAATTGCACAAACAATTCCCGTGCGGCGTACCCATAATCCTCGCTGTTCATCAACGCGCCCATTCGTGTTGAGGCAACATCCTTTTTCCCTTCGTTGCCTTGCGAATTGGAGGCCTCCGCGTACGGCGGATTCATCAGCACCAGAATCTTCTTCCCCTCGGCAATCGCTTTGCGAAGGCCTGTGGGCATTTTGTTGGTCAGCGAATAATCAATCTGGCCGAGTTCGTTGATGTCGTCATTCAAGTAATCGTATTGGAATCGCGTTGCGGCGACGCAGGTTTTCGTGGCGCGCATCACGTCAACATCCGCTTCGTCCAACGTGCTCATATAAACGTTGCGCGGGTTGGAATGTTTGACTTCCAGATTCCCAACGCCGCAGCACATGTCCCACACGATGTAATTTTTTTGCCAGTTTTTCCCCAGCGTTTCCGCCAACTTGTCGTAGGCTTTATCCACCACGTGCAGGGGGGTGTAGTACGCGCCTTTGAAGGACCGCTCGTCCAGGGGGATGAGGTTATCGCGCCGCTCCAACAAATAATTGCGGTACTCCGCCTCGGGCGGGCGGTGATAAATCGCCCAAAAGCGACGGTAGCCCTCCTTGTTGCCCAATTCGTAGAGGGTCCCGCCCAGTTCAAAAACGGGCGTGTTGTTTTTGTGCAAAAGCTGGGCGGGCAGGTTGTCGTGCGTGGCCACGGTGCCGTCGCTCATGATGTCGGCAAAGAACAGGAGGTTGTAATCGTCGGAATCAACGCCCTTAATTTCCCGCCCGATCATCTCCACCCATTTGTCAAAAACCTGCTTCAAATTGTCCGGCGTGATTTGCGTTCGGATGATGTCGCCCGATTGGATCGCCGCCTTGACCGTTTGGATAAACTCGTCCCCGTGATCGGCCATTTTGAAGGAGACAAAGTAGGTTCCGATAAAGGCTGAAACCTCCTCCAACGCTTCCTTGGAAAATTGGCTCGCCGATTTGCCCCATTTGATGGTCTTCTTTTTGAGAAACGGCAGAACATCCGCCGTCTTCATGATGGCGGCTTTTTCGGTGTCCACGACGGCGAGGAACGGGGGGATCCGTTCACCTTTGTTCAGGGCCACTTGCACATAGTGCAAAAGCTGCGTGAACATCGCATAGGTGGATGTCGTGCCTTTGTCTTTCGCCTCAATCCATATTTCCTGGGTCTGAATATCAATCAGGCCCTTGGTGTATTGTTTCAGCCCCAACGCCTTGATGTAAATATCTTTGACATCTTCTTCGGTGCGGGCTTCGTGAAGCTTTTGGTAAAGGCTGGTTGCGGTGATCATCATCAACCCCATGTCCTCGGGCCTTGAGAGGCCACCGGTGTGCCGCCCCCAACGGAGACGCGACGGTCCGTCGAAAATAATCCATTCGGGACGCCCTGCAAATTGTTAATTGGGGCGTGTTGTGGAGCTTGGTCTTGTTTTCCGAGGCAACCGGGCCGCTCAAAGAGCTGGGGAGCCCGCGAGGAACCCACCCCCTCGCGGGCGCGGGTTCAATCTGCTATCCCTCTCGGCACGAAGGCGTAGGGCCTCCGTTTTCTTGCAGATTCTCAAGGGCTAGAGAGCCGTCCATGCTTGTCTCCGCCGTTCGTCGTCTTCTTGGGTCCCATAACGACCGCGTCTTGCGCCGCCAGGACACGACTCTTGCTGCCATCAACGCGCTGGAGCCGCGAATTTCGGCCCTCAGCGACGAGGACTTGAAGGCCCAGACGCCTGCTTTGCGGGAGCGGCTTGCGGCGGGCGCGACGCTCGACGACATTTTGCCGGAGGCCTTCGCGACGGCGAGGGAGGCCGCCAAGCGTGCGCTTGGGCAACGGCCGTTTGACGTGCAGCTCCGTGGC
Organism: uncultured Pseudomonadota bacterium; assembly: GCA_903869345.1. GTDB lineage: Bacteria > Pseudomonadota > Alphaproteobacteria > UBA9219 > UBA9219 > CAIPYM01. The sequence goes on along the minus strand of CAIPYM010000018.1, from coordinate 2,722 downwards.
GGCATGATCCTGCACAGTGGACGCATCGCCGAAATGCGGACGGGTGAGGGCAAAACCCTGGTTGCGACGCTCCCCGTTTACCTCAACGCCCTGACCGGGAAGGGCGTTCATGTCGTGACCGTGAACGATTATCTGGCCAAGCGCGACAGCCAGTGGATGGGGAACGTGTACCGTTTCCTGGGCCTGTCGGTCGGGTGCATCGTGCATGGCTTGTCGGACGAGGAACGTCACGCGGCGTACGCGGCGGATGTGACCTATGGCACGAACAACGAATTTGGGTTCGACTACTTGCGCGACAACATGAAGTTCGCGCCGGAAGACCTTGTTCAACGGCCTTTTAATTACGCCATCGTGGACGAGGTGGACAGCATCCTCATTGACGAAGCCCGGACGCCGCTGATCATCTCGGGGCCCGCTGAGGATTCGTCGGAACTGTACGTGAAAGTGGACTCGCTGGTCGCGGATCTGACGCCTGAGGACTACGAGAAGGAAGAGAAAAACAAGACGGTGACTCTCACCGAAAGGGGCAATGAGAAGATCGAAGACCTGTTGGCCGAGGCGGGCCTTTTGATCGAAGGCGCAGGCCTTTATGACGCGCCCAACATCGCGGCGGTCCATCACGTGAACCAGGCTTTGCGCGCCCACACGCTTTTCACGCGCGACGTGGATTACATCGTGAAGAACGACAAGGTTCTGATCATTGATGAGTTCACAGGTCGCATGATGGAAGGTCGGCGCTATTCCGACGGCCTTCACCAAGCGCTTGAGGCCAAGGAACACGTGGCCATTCAGCGCGAGAACCAAACACTCGCGTCCATCACGTTCCAAAACTACTTCCGCCTGTACCCCAAGCTCGCGGGCATGACGGGAACGGCGCTGACCGAGGCCGCCGAATTTGCCGAGATTTACGCCCTTGATGTGGTGGAGATCCCAACGCACATGCCCGTGCGCCGCGACGACCAGGACGATGAGATTTACGGGACGTTGGAAGAAAAATACGCGGCCCTGATCACGACCATCGAAGCCTGTCGCGCTCGGCATCAGCCCGTTTTGGTGGGCACGGTGTCCATCGAAAAATCCGAACACCTGGCCGCGCTGCTCAAGCAAAACAGGATTCCGCACAACGTTTTGAACGCGCGTTACCACGAACAGGAAGCCAGCATCATCGCGCAAGCCGGACGGCCGGGTGCGGTGACGATCGCGACCAACATGGCGGGACGCGGGACGGACATTCAGCTGGGCGGCAACCTGGAGATGCGCATTGCCGAAGAGAATCTGGACGTGAACGATCCCGGCCATGCCGCGCACATCGAGGTTTTGCGGCGTGAGATCGAGGCCGCGCGCGCGAAAGCCATGGCGGGCGGGGGACTTTTTGTCATTGGCACGGAGCGTCACGAATCCCGGCGCATTGATAACCAGTTGCGCGGGCGCTCGGGACGGCAGGGTGATCCCGGCGCGTCCAAGTTCTATCTTTCGCTTCAAGACGACCTGATGCGGATTTTCGGGTCGGAGCGCATGGAAGGCGTTTTGGCCAAGCTGGGCCTTCGGGACGGGGAGAAAATCGCGCACCCCTGGATCAGCACCGCGCTCCGCAAGGCGCAACACAAGGTGGAGGCGCGAAACTTCGACATTCGCAAGAACCTCCTCAAGTACGACAACGTCATGAACGATCAACGCCGCGTCATGTACGAGCAGCGCCGTGAGATCATGTCTGCGCCGCACGTGAGCGACCTCGCGCGGGAGATGCGCCACGACATCATCGCGTCCGCCGTTCGCCGGGCGATCCCTCCGCATGCGTACCCGGAGCAATGGAACATCGCGGAGCTGAAGGCCTGGGCTAAGGAGATTTTGAATCTGGAGCTGCCCTTGGAAGCCTGGGCGCACGAAGAAGGCATCGCGGAAGCCGAAATCACGATGCGCCTGCACGACGCGGCTGATGGGGCTATGGCGGCTAAGGCGGCGGACGCGGGGCTGGAGAGTTTGCAACGTGCCGAGAAAGCGGTTCTTTTGGGAATCCTGGATCAGGCATGGCGGGAACATCTGTTAGCGCTCGACCACCTGCGGCAGGGGATTCACTTGCGGGGGTACGGGCAACGTGACCCCTTCAACGAATACAGCCGCGAGGCGTTTGAGCTGTTCCAAGCGCTTTTGGACGACGTTCGGCACCGCGTGACTCGCACGCTTTTGCATGCCGAGGTGCGTTTGCCCACACTGGAGGAATACCTGGCGCGTCGTCCGCGTGATGTTCAAGAGATTCATGGGGTCTTGCCGGGGGAAGGGGGATTTCCGCCGGGCGCATCACCGGATCCCTTCGCGCCGCTGGATGGTGCTGAACACGCCGCCGCGTCGCATCCCGCGCACGCTCACCCGATGCGCCATCACTTTGACCGCCACGACCCCGCGACGTGGCAAAACGTCCCGCGCAACGCCCTGTGTCCCTGCGGTTCGGGCAAGAAGTACAAGCATTGCCATGGTCACGTGGCCTAGGCTCTTTTAAACGCCCTGGCCGCCCGAGGTGACGTGAACGACCGTGCCTTCTTGAAGGTTGGACCGTGCTCCGACGCGGATGGTTCCCATGTCGGCCCGGAGGACGCTTCCGAACCACACCGAAGTCTGAGGCCCGATGACAACATCGCCCACAACAACAACCCCAGGCGCGAGAAACGCCGACGGGTCCACGCGGGGGCCAACGCCACGGTAAGGCAGAAGAATCGGCGAGGGC
>CAIPYM010000017.1 GCA_903869345.1 uncultured Pseudomonadota bacterium | reverse complement strand
CCTCTCACCCTATGAGAAAATCCTCTCAGAGTGGCGAGATCACCCACACCTTTTTCACTCAAACCCTCTCCACTACTTATTGGGACCAAACACCTAAGTTGTAGCACATCTTTTTAGGATGAGCAAATGCCGTGTCGAGACAAAAGAGAGTCCAGGCCGTGCCGCCGTACCGGAAGAGTGTTGGGAAAAGGCCCGTGCGTTGAGCCCCATACGCAACCAACCTTACTTCTTCCGAAACCGGTCCAGGCTGATGACTTCCCCTGTTTTGGAGGACGGCTCGGAAGGCACGGGGGTCTTAGCCGATTCCGAAGGTGTTGCAGGGGCTTGGGGGGTGCCCCCTCCGACGGAACGCAACGGCGCAAGGTCCGCTACAACGCCCCCGCCCGAGGCTCCTTCGGAACCCGAAGGGGAAGCGGGGACTTGAAACTGCAACGCGAAATTCACCGAAGGGTCCGAGAACGCGGTGATGGCATCAAAAGGAATGAAAAGCCGCTCGTGCGCTCGGTTGAAGCTCAACACGACGCCAAAACCGACGTCCGTGATTTTCAGGCCAAAAAACTGGTGTTGGAGAACGATGGTCATATCGTCGGAGTATTTCTGGCGCAGGGGCGCGGCAAGCTCCACCCCCGGATAAGTGGTCTTGAACGTGATGTAAAAATGATGGTCGCCGGGAAACCCGTCCCGCGCCACGGTCTCAAAGGCCTTGCGCACGACACTGCGCAACCCTTCCTCAATCAAGAGGTCATAGCGGAGAAGATCCTCGGCCATTGTGCACCCTATCCTTGTCGTTTGTTCCTTTTCCCACCCCCACCAACCGGGCCAGGCACCTCAGCGCCTTCTCCATCGGTTGAGTGGGGGGCTTCTGTTGCCCGGTGCCCCCCGAACCGCGTGATAAGCTGTTGAGCCTATGTCCGCCAAAGCGAACAGTTAGGCCGCAACCGCTACATCACTGGTGTCAACGTTATCGTTGGCACGTAAGTTTTGACCCGATAACGGCGGTATCATGCCGAGCAAAAACCCTGCCTTTACCACGGGCGTCGAGCCTAGTTCGCCCCCGCCGAGGGGCCGCGTTTTTCACGGCCCCTGGGTGGAGGCGCCGGGTACTGCCCCCGGGTCCGCACCGTTTATTCCACAAGGCGTTTATCGCCATAGTCGGCAAGCCGACGGGTTCTTTATACCACGGACACCTTCCGTGAATCACCTCTTTTGTGGAGACCCCCTCTGGCGCTAGAGTGCCTCGGGAGCCGACTCGGTGAATCGTCGTCCTCACCCAACGTGAAAGGGGGATTTTCATGAAACGAATCGGGACAATAATGGGAATCGGTGTGGTGATTCTGGGAATCACGGTCTCGGCAAGCCTGGCGGCCTCAACGTCCGTTTTGGTGCCTTCGACGGGAACCTCTGCCCCCACCCGCCCTACGCCATCCTCTTCCCCTCCCACGCCTCCCGCTGTGACGTCCCCTCCTCCCACCGCCACGACGGGCTGTACCGGGTTTGGGTGCGGAAGCTCTTCCGCCGATGTCTCCAAAGCTATCGAGGCCCAAAAGCGTCAACAAGCCCTTCTCCAGGCACAGCAAGAAGCTGATCGTCGCGCGGCGGCACAGCCCATCTCCCCTGGAGGAGCCATCGCCCCGTCCGATGCGGCACCCCCCTCTGTCGATGATGCCGCAAAAGACCTCCTGAGGGCCCTCGGCAGCGTCTCACGAACAGCCCCTCCCCCGTCGCCTCAAACGGCCGCGATCTACGAGCAAATCAAACGTTTTCACGCAGCCCAGGCCAAAAGGGAAAGCGACATGATGCCCCTCTTGTTCCTGGACGAGGTGGACACCGACGGGTTGATGACTCAAGCTATGGCCAGCACGGGACTTTTGAAAGGGACCATGACCGTGGCCGTCGATTCAACGTACACATGGGGCGTCGAGGATCTGAAAGCCATCAACAAGGCGCTTGGGTATCCCCCGCAACAGGTGCCTCAGAATTGTCAGATTCGGCTCACGATCAAGGCCACCGGCGGCTCGCCGATGGCCGCCAGCGCCAAGATTTTGGCCGGACAGAAAGGAACGCTGTACGTAAGCGATGCACCGCAGGGTCTGACGTTCACATCCAGCGCCGTTTGCAAACCTCCCGTAGGGGGTGTGCCCCATTCCGGCGTGATCATCTACCGATCCGGCACAAAATACGTTGTCCAGCTGCCAATCCCCGGTGCCTGTGACGCCCCTTCCAACCGCGCCTCCCTCACCACCGCCGCCTTGCGCTTTAATGGCGACGGTGCCGTGACGTGCGCCTTTCGGTAAACCGACGAGACCTTTTCAGGGTCCTTCAATCCGCGTGGCCGTGCGTACACCCGTGGGGCTGAGAAGGAATCTCAGCTCCATCCGGGGACAGGGGAGCCTGTCCCCGGCGCGTTCGGGCCATTCCACAAGAAGGGCCCCCTCGCTGAGGGCTTCCTCCAAGCCGAGTTCGTCCAGCTCCTCAGGGCTTTTCAGGCGGTAGAGGTCAACGTGACAAACAGGAAAAGCCGACGTCACGTAGCGCTGAACGAGCGTGAACGTCGGACTTGGGACGAGTTCATGGACACCCAGAACCCCTAAAAGCGCCCGCGCGAACGTCGTCTTGCCTGCCCCCAGCTCGCCCACAAGCGCCACAACATCGCCCCGGCGCAGAAGCGGAGCCACATGCCGCGCTAACGCTTCTGTTGCTGCTTCGTCCGGCAGAGGCCAGAGCGTCTCAACGCGCGTCAGCATCAACCGTCCCCAACGAAACCACGGACGTTGGAGGAGACGAAAGAGTCAGGCGCGCGTTTCCACCCGCCGCGCTCACCTGCGGGGGATGCTCGGGGATAAAACAACGGAGGGTCGTCCCCTGCCCCACAACGCTGTGGATTTCAACGCGCCCCCCGTGAAGCTCCACCAACCCCTTCACCAAGCTCAACCCAAGCCCCGGACCCTGGGGCTGCGTGTCCAGGTTCGCACGTTCAAACTTGCCAAACACACGTCCAAGATCCGCCTCGGGAATACCAATGCCCGTGTCGGTCACGCTGAGGATAATCCACCCCCCCTCGCGCCTCGCCGCGAGCGTGATGCGCCCACACGCGGGCGTGTACGTGATCGCGTTGCTCACCAGGTTAAACAGAGCCTGTTTGAGACGTGCGGCGTCCACCTCAAACATCCCCACGTCGCTCGGGCATTCGGTCACAAGCTCCAACGCTTGGCGACGGGCCCGCTCGGTGGCTAGGCCCTGCACCGCCCGCAAAAGACCGTTCACCTCGACCGGCGCTACATCCAGAATCATGCGCCCCGCTTCCAGGGTCGCAAGATCCAACACGTCATTGATCAGGCGCGTGAGGTTCTGGCTCGCGTCCTTGATGGTCTGCGTGTACTCCATCTGCTTGTCGTTCAACGCGCCGAAATACTGCTCGGCAAGAATGTCCGCAAACCCCGCAATCGTGTTGAGCGGCGTGCGCAATTGGTACGACACGTTCGCGACGAAATCCGACTTCAAGCGATCCGCCGCCGCCAACGCCGCGTTGCTGGCCCGAAGAGCCTGTTCGACTCGCGCCGTGTCCGTCACGTCCAGGTAGCTGTTCAAGACCGCACCATCGGGCAAGGGCACCGTGCGAAAGGCGATCAGGCGGCGATCGACGCATTCAAGTTTGCCCTGACGCGGCACCCGATCCAGCGCGTAGCTCACCCGTTCGCTCTTAAAGACCCCCCAATCGGCCCCGTAAAGGCAGAGGTCTTTGACCTGTTCCCACACATCCGCAACGTGAGGATTCGTCGCCAGGAAGGGGGATTCAAGCCTCCAGATTCGCGCAAACGAGGGGTTGGACAGACGCAGTTTCCCGTCGGGACCAAAGACCGCAATCCCCTCATCAAGGTTATCCAGGGTCTCGCGTTGCACGGCCATCAGCGTGTTGTACGACGATTCCAGCGCCAAGCGGTCCGTCACGTCCTCGTGAACGAACAGAAGACCTCCGAAGGGGTGGGGCACGACGAGAATCCGAAGCGATGTCCCGTCGGGCAGGTGCATCATGTCCTCGCGCGGTTCCATGATCGAGGTGAACAACGCCAAACGCTGTTTCTTGTAGCTTGGGAAATCCGTCTGCTCCGGGGCGCGTCGACGACGGCGAAGATCCTCCAGAACCTCGCCAAACGTGGGTTTGCTGTTCAGGAACCGCTCCTCCGCATCCCACAAACGTTGGTAGGCGCGGTTGTAGAACTCCAAGCGCGTGTCCGCCCCGTACACGGAAATGGGGGAGCCCAAGTGCTCCAGCACTTCGTGGTACGCCGCCAGGTGGCGTTTGAGGCTTTCTTCCTTTTCTTCTTCGGCCGTCACATCCACCGCCACACCCACGAGGCGAAACGCCGACGAACCGGACCCAGACGAATCCGGCAAAGGCACTTCGGTAATGGCCAAAAGCCGCCGCTTGCCCCCGATGATCACGTGCCGCCGCTCGGTCTGTGGCACACCGCGACTGACCGCAGCCGCTGCGAGGGCCCGCCCGCTGCCGCTCTTGGCCGTCGGAGACATCAGCTCCGTTTGGCCCTCAAGGATAGCCATCGCCGCACCATCAAGCGCCTTCGCGTACGCCGCGTTCACAAACGCGAGCCGCAAATCCGACGTCCGCGCCCACACGGGGAAGGGAATGGCCTCAAACACTTCCCGATTCTGCCGCGCATGCTTTTCGGCCAACGCCACGGCTTGTCGTCCTTCGGCCATCTGCCGCGTGAGCGTCGGCACCTCCGCGAGCCACAGAATATCCACCGGACCATTTTCCCGGCTCGGGCGGAACCGGCGTCCCGTCAGCATCAAACAGGCGGTCGCGGACTCTTCCGAGGAAGAGGAAGCAACCGCAACCGTCACGGGCAACGAAAACCCCTCGCCCGTTCGCTGCAGAGCCCGAAAAGCCTCCACCACGTCCGGCGTCTCGCGCACAGCGGCGGCAAGGTCTTCAAAGTGCGTGAGCTTGTCCATCCTCAGCGCACGCGTGACGCCAACCTCTTCCCGCAAAAGGCCTTGCGGTGAAAAGACGCAATACCCCCCCGGAAACGTGCCCATCATCGCGGCGTGACGCTCGATCAGCGTGTGGGCCTGGCGCATTTGACGGTGACACGCCGTCAGCCGCTTGCCCAAGATCGTCCCAACACCCCCAAGGCCAAAAACCGCACCGCTGAGCGCAGCAAGGCCCACCACCGTCGAACTCCCCCCCGACCACACGGCAACCACGGCGGCCAACGAAGGCACGCCCACCACCAACGCAGCCAGAGGCAGAATCGTGCGTAAACGAGAGATCATGGCAAAGCTCTTTTCCGAACCTGGAACATCGTTGATGAACGCGGACACGCGCCCCCTCAAGCCCCCTTTTGTGGGCCCCCCCCCTCTTGTGGGCCCAAGGTGCGGCTTTCGTCAAAGGGGGGGTGCGCGGCACGAATCGCCTCCCCCAGACCGCGCAAGGCGTCCTGAAGGCTGGGGTCGGCAACCGAGCGCACGGACTCGTCGAGGGCCGCTTTTTCCGGAACCTCCAGCACCCGCTGCACGGGCGGCACGGTGCGCCGCCCCCGCCGCGCGCCCCCTCCTGCGGCAAGGTCCGCTGGCGTCACGGCCCAAGGCTCCAGCGCAATGCGCTCAATGGCCGTTCGTCCCAGGCACGTGGCCAGGCGCTCTTGAATGCGCGGCAGCAGCATCGTGAACGTCAGAACAAGACCCCGCGGCAAACCGACGTGCAAAACCCCGCGCGCCGCCGTGCGCCCTCCCCCGGTTTCTTGGCGTCCCCGAGGCGCTTTGCCGCCGGGAAACGAGATTTTGACGGGACGAGTCAGAGCCGCGTACTCGGGTCCGACAATCGTGGCCCAGTGCTCCATGACCAGCGCCCACAACCCCCAATCGCGCCCAATCACCCGACGAGCAACGGAATCCACCGCCGTGGACAAGGGAGGAGGGACAAACACCATGGCCGCGACTGTAACGCCTCGGGCCGCCGAGGGGCAAACCCCCGAGTCCCTTACGAGTGGGAACGGAGTTTACCGTCAATCCAGATCAGATCCCTCCATCCTGAAGCGTTGGTTTTGAAAGACGACGGTAAAGCGGACGCAAGGCGACTCCTTTGGCTTGATTCCAGGCTCCGTCCCCACCACCGTCATCGCGAACGAAGTGAAGCGATCCAGGGGACTGGACTCGTTGGCCCTGGATTGCCGCGCCCCCTTCGGGGGCTCGCAAGGGCGAAGAAGCCCCCTCCGCTCAAGGGGCGTGTTGCTTGTGCCGCTCGTACGTGCCGATCAGAGTCGCTTGCGCCAGGATATGCCCCGCCATGGCGTGTTCAACCCCGGCCTTGGTGGGGGTACCGGGAAGCTCAAGCCGGGTGTCCAGCGCGTACAGTTTGTGAATGTAGCGATGCCGTCCGATGGGCGGACACGGGCCCCCATAGCCCTTGCGGTTCCAGTCGTTGAGTCCCTCCCGCGTGCCGGGCGGCAACGTGTGGACGCTTTCGGGCAGGCCTTTGAGTGTGGGCGGCAGGTTGAACAAGACCCAATGCACCCACGTGCGCTGGGGTGCTGCCGGGTCGGGCGCATCGGGGTCATCCACAATCAGGACAAAGCTCTGCGTTTCCTCGGGCGCGTTGCGCCACACAAGCGGGGGCGACAGGTCGGACCCGTCGCAGGTGTAGGGGAGAGGGATGGTGCCCTCGTGCATGAAGGCGGGCGATTCAAGAGCCAGCATCGAAGCCTCGTGGAAGGTCAAGACGGTGTTCAACACAAGAGACCTCCACCATGCCCTTTTTCGGCACCGTGGGCCAGGGGCTTGTGGGCTTTCGTAGCCGGTTTTCCATGCTAAAAGAGCGGATCATCGGTCGCACAAGGGAGCCAAACATGCGCCGTATTCTTTCGGGTATGCAGCCAACGGGATTTCTTCATCTGGGGAATTACCTGGGGGCGCTGAAGTCGTGGGTTGCGATGCAGGGAACGGGCGCGTGCTTTTACGCGGTGATGGACCTGAACGCGATCACAATTCCCCAACCACCTGACGAACTGCGTCGAGCGACGAGGCGGACGGCCGCTTTGTACCTGGCCGCCGGAGTGGATCCTGCAAAAAGCACGCTGTTCGTTCAAAGCGCGGTGCCGGATCACACGGCGCTGACGTGGATTCTGGCGACGCAAACGCCGCTCGGGTGGCTCAACCGCATGACGCAGTACAAGGACAAAACGGCGGGCCACCGCGACCGAGAGCGCCTGGGGCTTTTTGCGTACCCCGTCCTGATGGCGGCGGACATTCTGGTTTACAAAGCGACGCACGTTCCTGTGGGCGAGGACCAAAAGCAGCACCTTGAACTGACTCGCGACATCGCGGGGGCGTTCAACCGCGCCTTCAGTCGCGAGGTTTTTCCCCTTCCCGAGCCGATGATTCAGACCGAGGCCGCGCGGATCATGTCGCTCCGTGACGGCACAAAAAAGATGAGCAAATCCGACACGTCGGATTACGCCCGCATCAACTTGACGGACGACGCGGACACGATTGCTTTGAAGATTCGCAAGGCCAAGACGGACGCCGATCCCTTGCCGGGGGAGGTCAAGGGGCTTGAGGGTCGGCCCGAGGCGGATAACCTGGTGACAATTTACGCGGCGCTCGCGGGAACGACCCGAGCCGAGGTTTTGCGCACGCGCGCGGGCACCTCGTTTTCGACGTTCAAGAAAGACCTGACGGACCTGCTGGTGGTTCACCTTGGGCCCCTGACGGCGCGGCTGAACGAGCTGGAAAGCGACCCCGCGCAGATTGACAGCATCTTGCATGCCGGGGCCGAAAAAGCGCGGGAGGAAACGCAAAAAACAATGCGGGAGGTGCGGGACGTGATTGGGCTTTACGGTTAAACATTCTCGCCGCGTCATCCCGGCGAAAGCCGGGATCCCGAGCCGTTTTCCTGGGGCGGCGGAACCAGAAACCCCGGCTTTCGTCGGGGTGACGGTCGTGAAAATCAAAATCGGAGCACGTTGCGATGATCTCTTTTAAAGCCCTCGCAGGGGTCGTGAGCCTGGTTCTCGGTCTCCTCGGTTACGCGTCCTACCTCACCGGAATCTTCAAGGGCCGTGTGCGCCCCCATGCGTTTTCGTGGGGTCTCTGGGGCTTTATGGGGGCCATCACGTTTGCGGGCCAACACGTTGCAGGCGCGGGGCCCGGCGCGTGGACGACAGGTCTTGCCGTCCTTTTCTGTGTCCTGATTTTCCTGCTGAGTCTGAAATACGGCGAATCCCACATCACGCGTCTGGATTGTGCGTTGTTGGGGGTGGGGCTTGTTGCGCTGCTGCTCTGGGGATTGACCAAGGACCCGATGTTGGCCGTCGTGTTGGTCTCCTCCGCAAGCATCATCGGCGGCAATGGACCGACGTTGAGAAAAACTTACGACGATCCCTTTAACGAGAACATGCCCCACTTTGCCTACAGTACCGCCAAATACGGCGTTGCGTTGGTCGCTCTTGCGTCGTGGAACCTGACGACTGCCTTTCCCCTTGTGATTAACGTCCTTGGATCATGCGCGGTCGTTGTCATGATTCTTGTGCGGCGGGAACAGATGCGGAAAGTGGGTTCCAAGGTGCTGGAAGAAGTCCCGTGAGGTTGGGTCTTGGCGGCCCTGGATCGCTTCGCTACGCTCGCGATGACGACGGTGGGGATCGAGGCACAAACCTCGTCATCGCGAGGCCCCGAAGGGGCCGTGGCGATCCAGGGCCTTTCGTCCCGTCCTTTGGTTAGCTTGGCGAAACGCATGGTGATGGTTCAAGATAGTCTCTGTTTTCTGTTCAGGAGTCCCTCATGGAAAAAATCGCTGTTCTCGGTCTGGGGTACGTCGGGTTGCCGTTGGCGCTGGCGCTTGGGCGGGCGTTTAAATCGGTTGTTGGGTTCGACATTGATACCCGGCGCGTTGCGGCCCTCAAGACCGGGGAGGATTGGACGGGCGAGGTCAGCAAAGCCGAGCTCGCATCGTCGCGCCTCACGCTGACGACGGACGTTGAAGCGCTGCGGGATCGCACGTTTTTCATCGTCACCGTGCCGACTCCCATCGACCAGGCCAAGCGTCCGGACTTGCGCCCTCTGCTGGGGGCCTGCGCCACGGTCGGCGCGGCGCTGAAGGGGCGTACGGCGTCCCAGGGTGCGCCGGTGCCGCTCATTGTTTTTGAATCCACCGTCTACCCAGGATTGACGGAAGAGATTTGCGGGCCCGCGCTCGCCAAGGCCTCCGGCCTTCGGCAGGGCGTGGATTTCAAGCTGGGGTACTCGCCCGAGCGCATCAACCCCGGTGACACGCAGAACCGCGTCGAGACAATCACCAAAATCATCAGCGCCGAGGATTCGGGCTGCGTGGATCGCCTGGAAAGCGTCTACGGGCGCGTCATCACGGCGGGCGTTTACCGCGCGACGTCCATTCGGGTGGCCGAGGCCGCGAAGGTTCTGGAGAACACGCAACGTGACGTGAACATCGCGCTGATGAACGAACTCGCGCTGATTTGCGACAAGCTGGGGATTCGCACGCGGGATGTTCTGGACGCCGCCGGGACCAAGTGGAACTTCCTGAAATTCGCGCCGGGTCTTGTGGGGGGGCACTGCATCGGCGTGGACCCGTATTACCTGACGGCCCGTGCGGAGGAGCTGGGGTACCATCCGGAGATGATCCTTTCCGGGCGTCGCCTGAACGATTCCATGGCGGTGTTCGTCGCGCAGAAAATCGCCAAGCTGCTCATTGCTGCGGGGCGGCCTTTGCTGGGGAGCCGCGTTGCGATTCTGGGCCTCGCGTTCAAGGAAAACGTGCGCGACCTTCGCAACAGCAAAGTCCCGGACATCGTGGCCGAGTTGCGTCAGTTTGGTGTGGAGGTCATGGTGCATGATCCTCTGGCCGATCCCGCGCAGGCTCAGCACGAATACGGCCTGGCTCTGTGCGCACGTGAGGACCTAACCACCCTGGACGCGCTCGTCCTCGCCGTGCCGCATAAGGCGTTGCTTGCGGACCTTCCTGCGTTCTTGGCCAACGTCCGCCCCGGCGGATGCGTGATCGACGTGAAGTCGTCCCTTCCGGCTTCAACGATTCCCAAGGGCTTGCTGTACTGGAGTTTGTGATGACCATTCTTGTCACCGGCGCGGCCGGGTTCATCGGTTCCCACGTGGCACACGCCCTGCTCAACCGGGGGCAGGATGTCATCGGGGTGGACAACCTGAACGCCTATTACGACGTGGCGTTGAAGGAGGCGAGGCTCGCACGCCTCCAGGCGCATAAGGGCTTCACGTTCCACAAGCTGAACATCGCGGACCGCGACGCAATTCTGGACCTGGCCAAGGGGCCAGGACGGGCGGCCAAGGTGGAGGGTATCGTGCACCTCGCGGCCCAGGCGGGAGTCCGCGCCTCGCTAACCGATCCCTACACCTACGTGACGTCCAACGTCATGGGGCAGGTGGTGATGATGGAGGCGGCGAGGTTGTTGCTGCCGGACCTGAAGCATGTCGTGTACGCGAGCTCCTCGTCGGTCTACGGCGGAAACACAAAAAGCCCCTTTGCCGTTGAGGACCCCGTTGAGCGGCCCATTTCGCTTTATGCCGCGACCAAGCGAACGGACGAGCTGATCGCGTGGACGTACGCGCATCTGTACCGGCTGCCGCTCACGGGCCTGCGGTTCTTCACGGTCTACGGGCCATGGGGCCGTCCCGACATGGCGGCGTACATTTTCACGCGCAAGATTTTGGCGAACGAGCCGATTCCCGTTTTCAACCACGGCAAGATGGCGCGGGATTTCACGTACATTGATGACATTGTGGCGGGCGTTCTGGCGGCGCTGGATCATCCCCCGGCGGACGGGGGCGTGAACGCTCCGCCCGCGCGGGTCTACAACCTCGGCAATTCGCACGGGGAGGACCTGATGACGTTCATTGGCCTCATCGAGAGCGCCCTGGGTCGCAAGGCGACGTACGACTTCCAGCCCCTCCAGCCAGGGGACGTGCCCGAGACATTCGCGGACATTGCGGCCAGCCGCCGCGACCTTGGCTACGCGCCGACCACCCCCATTGCCGAGGGCATCCCCCGCTTCATCGCGTGGTACAAGGGGTATCACCGAAGTTAACAACACGTCCCCGCCAGAGCCTCTCCACTCTGTTGGTTTCTTGGCTTGCCTTGACAGGCGTTGTGGTCAAATATTGTGAGGATCGCGGGGGGCTCCCCGCTTCCGCATCTTTTTCCCACGATCTTCCGCGCCTGGAGGCACGATGTTCACCGAGTGGACTCCCTTGTGTCGTCGCGGCCTGATGATGGTCCTGTCGTCGCCTTCAGGGGCGGGCAAGACAACCCTGGCGCGGCGTCTTTTGGAAGTTGAGCCCGAGATGTCGCTCTCGGTCTCGGTCACGACGCGTCCGCCGCGCGAGGGCGAAGTGGACGGATGCGACTACACGTTTACGGACAACGTGACGTTTGATCTGATGGTCAACCGGGGCGAGCTTTTGGAACACGCCAAGGTGTTCAACAACTATTACGGCACGCCACGCGCTCCGGTGGAGCAAGCCTTGTCCGAAGGGCGGGACGTTCTGTTCGATATTGATTGGCAGGGCACGCAACAACTGGCCGAACAAACGCGGGATGATCTTGTCAGCGTGTTCATCCTGCCCCCGTCGTGGAACGAGCTGGAACGGCGTCTGTTCACACGCGCCCAGGACAGTCACGAAGAAATCGCGCACCGCATGGAGAAAGCCGCCGATGAAATGAGCCATTGGGCGGAATACGATTACGTCATCGTCAACCGCGACTTGGACGAATCCGACGTGGCCGTTCGTGCCATTTTGCACAGCGAGCGCCTGCGTCGCCGTCGCCAGGTCGGTCTTTCCGAATTTATCAAAGGCCTCCAACAAGGGCTTTAAGGCCCTGTTGTCGGTTGATTCACACCAAGACCCTTCGCTGACGCCTCCTCACCCCTCTCTCCTCCCTCTTCCAAATCGAATCCCTCGATCAGGGGACATCGGCATGATCATTTTATCGGAGGTCAGCTATATCTGCGACAAAACGTCCTCGCGCAGCTCACCTTCGAGACCTACGAAGCGATCGTCGACGCCTGTTGCAACGCCCTCACCGCCGAAATTGGCCGCATCTCATCCCTCGCTTCTCGCCCCTGGATCACTTGCGTCACATCATAGGGCCGTTGGTATAACAGCGCTCACGGGAGCGTTTCTTTCTTCCGAAAAAGGCTCTACCTTCCGCCCATGCCCCCGATGACCGCCCGCACCGATGACGTCCCTCCCTACCGCAAAAGCGTGGGGCTGTGTGTGCTGAACCCTCGGGGTCTGGTCCTGATGGCCGAGCGGAGCGACCGGGCCGGGGCGTGGCAGATGCCCCAAGGGGGCCTCAACATCGGGGAAGAGCCCGAGGTGGCCGTTTTGCGGGAAATGAAGGAAGAGCTGGGCACCAACGCCGCGACGATCATCGGGCGCGTGCCGGAGCCGCTCCGGTACGAGTTCCCGGACTTTATCGTGGCCGAACGCGCTCCGTTTGGCGGGAAATACCGGGGTCAGGAACAAACCTGGTTTGCCGTGTTGTTCAACGGTCCGGACAGCGACATTCGTTTGATAAACGAACATGAGCCCGAACACGCTGAGTTCACCGCCTGGCGCTGGGTTCCCCTGGCCGAGGTCCCGGACCTCACGGCCCCTTTCCGCCGCCCCATCTACGCCCGCGTCACGGCCTTCTTCGCTCCGCTGGCCTCGTCGTTGGCGCAAACGGCGGGGCATTGCGCGTAGGCGCGTGAAACGCATAAAGGCTGGCCGTCCAACCTTTAACCGAGCCGGAGGGTCTTCCCACGGGATAATTGCCCCAGATAAGGATCGGGGTCTCTACCCATGTCATTAAACGCCGACAATAAAATGACAGAACCTGCCCGAACAGGTGGAACTGTCGGTCCTGTATCTGCGAGCAGTCTTCTTCTTTCAAATCGTTTCCCAAGCATCCCACAGACAACTTGCAACTGATCAAGATCCCACTTCTTGGGCGGGATAAACTCCCCGCAAAACTTTGAGTGCCCATGCGCAGAGGCACCCACGATCCTTTTTCCAACGACCTTCATCGTATTGCTCAATAAAGCCATCAGTTGCATGGCTTCACCAAGATCTTCTGGGGGAAACGGAGCAAAAAAAACCTTTTGAAAAGAACCGGTTTCGTTAGCATAATTAAGATCACGTGCCGTGCCAACGACTGCGTCGAGCAAATGGTTAAGAGGGTTGTCAACCTCAATATGTTTTTGTAGCCTCAAAAATCCGGAATTAATACATGCATTCCATCCACTCGCGACGGAATTCCAAACACGACTACCAGACTCGCGCATTGATAGATCATTTAACGACGTAACACATGACAAATCCTGTCGGTATTTTGCCTGCACTCGCACAAAGCGTTCGGAATGTTCTTGAAACGTGTCCGCCCAACCACCAAAAATCGTCGCGCATGCTGGATTAGCCGCTATTAAGGCCTGCTCGGACAAAAGGGCCTGTCTTGCCTTGATTTGTTGTGCCCAGCTTCTTTTTGGATTAAATCCATCCCATATTAATTGCGCCATCGTCGCCTCCTCCTTACCCGCTTTTCTGGAAAGCACTTGGCGTAGTATAATCCGAAACGGCCTGTGAAAAAATACTTGCATCAAATGTTGACCGCTTTTTTTCAGCGTCACATCTTCATGTTTTGCCCATCTACGCCCGCGTCGCGGCCGCCTTCGCCCCCCTCGCCTCGTCGTTGGCGCAAAAAACGGGTCGCTGCGCGTAGGCTCGGGTCAGCGCCCGAAGCCGCGCGAGCGTTTCCTTGTCCGCTTTCCCCGTCACCTTTTCCGGCCGGTAGCGGCGCTGAAACGCGGTCAGCGCGGCGACCAGACCCTCGGACGTGGTCCGCGTCGGCGTTTCGGCCCCGTCCACGGCATACCCGAGCGCCCTCAGAAGGTGCGCAGGCTCATCGGCCTCGGGGGACGCCTGCTCATCGTCGGGCGTCGGAGACGGCCAGAGCCCCAGACCTTCTTCCTCCGCCAAACGCTGCCAGGGGAACAACTCGCCGGGGTCGCTCTTTCGTTCCGGCGCGATGTCCGAATGGCCAACAAGCGCCTCGGTGCGATCCAGCCCGTGCCGCGCGATCAGGCTGTGCAGCAGGGGAAGCAACGTGGCGAGCTGCGCTTCCGGGAAAGGACGGTAGCCGAATTCGTGCCCCGGATTCGCAAGCTCGATCCCAAACGACGCACTGTTGAGATCCGTCAGGCCTTTCCAAAAACTGACCCCCGCATGCCAGGCGCGTTTGTCGGTGTCCACCAGCGGAATCAAAGCCCCCCCCTCGTCAATCAGGTAATGGGCGCTCACGCGGCTTTCGGGGGAACAGAGCCGCGCCATCGCCGCATCCGTCGACACCATGCCCGTGTAGTGCAAAACGATGAACCGCAGCGGAACGCCGGGGGCCCGCTCATCCCAATTCGGCGAGGAGGCCATTTACGCAAACCCCCTCTGCTGGCAAATGCGTTCATACGCCCCGTTCAGGCGTTTCATCTTCTCGGTCGCCTGCGCCACGAGCTCGGACGGCAGCCCTTGCGCGATCAGACGGTCCGGGTGGTGTTGGCGAATGAGTGTCCGGTACGCGCGTTTCAGCGCAGCGGCGTCGGCCTCAGGCGTCACGCCCAGAATCGCGTACGGGTCTTCGGGCGGGGGCGCAGCGGCGTTTGGAATCCGAACCCCCGACCGAGCGGCCACGCGGATGAAATCGTCCGCCGAAAAACCGAATGTCTTGCCCACGCGCTCCAGGAAGATCGCTTCCTCGGACGAAATCGCCCCACGTTCCGCCATGGCCACGCGGAAAAGCCCGGTAAGCACTTCTTCGAGAATCTGCGGTTTATGCGCGAACAGGTGGGCCAGGTGCAGGGCATAGGGCTCATACCCCTCGGACGAGGCGCGGGCCCGGTCGAACAGAGCCCCGACAGCGCCGAGGTAAACATCAGGAATCGGAAACACCTTCCGGAACGTCGCGACTTCCTCGCGGGACACGCGCCCATCGGCCTTGGCAAGCTTGGCCCCCAGCACCGTGACAGCTGTCAGGAACGCGCCATGCACCCCGCCGCCCAGAGCGCCAAAATAGGCGGCCTCTTCCCCAAACGGTGTCGATCCCCCCGGCCCCTGCGAAGACGTGTCGGGACGGCTGTCAAACGCATGGCCCAAAACAAGCCCCAGGGCTCCACCCCACGGACCGCCTAAAAGAAGGCCTAAAACGCCCCCTACGACTTTGCCGATCATCGTCGCCGCTCCGCCCCTGAGTGTCGCCCTTTCGCGGCTACCTTACACCAGAGTCCCTTCAAGGGCAGTCCTGAATTCCCCAAAATTAGGAGGCGAGTTTCTGAGCGCGCTCGATCAAACATTGTGTCTGATGGGGCAGATCATCGACGATTCCCTGGGCCACCACACGGGACCAAAGAAAAGCAAGCGGGCCTCGAACAGACATCGTGACCTTGATTTCAAGCTCATCGCCGTGAACGATAAAATCGTGCTCCCCGATCATTTCAGCGAGGGGAAATTTTGTCAGGTCCGTAAAGTTGACCCCTTTTTCGGCCCTGATGATTTTGATCGTGACGGTGGGACCCCCTTTCGGCCGGAGTAAAAACGTGTTGCCAACCTCGAAGGCCCCCTCAAGCCGCGCAAACTCAAGATCATCTTGCCACGCAGCCCAGTAGTTCACGTCAATCCAGACGTTCCAGAGGTGCTCGGGACTGACGCCTTTAACGCGTTGACGATAAGTCTTGCTCCACATCATGCACTCCTAAGGGTTACGGACGGTCTTCCGTAATCTCCACCTTGGCGTCGGAGAAAAAGCCATTGAATCGCGTCTGGGCCGAAGCTCCGTACGCACCCGCCGCCGTGAAAGCCAGCCAATCGCCTTCTTGGACATCGTCCGGCAGCAAAAAGGGCCCCGGCATCTTGTCCACGGAATCGCACGTCGGGCCAAACAGGATGAACGGCGCGAGCGCCCTCCCCCGCACTCCCTTGCGTCCCGCGCGAGCGTCGTCACGGATCAACCGCACCGCACCGCCCGCCGCACCCCGCCGTGCGACATCCGACAGACTTCCGTACGTTCCATCGTTCACGTGCAAAACGTCGCCCTTGCGCAATTCAACGCGCGTGACAAGCGTCGCAGAATCGCCCACCAACGAACGGCCCAGCATGCCCCAGGCTTCCACGCCCTCGCAGGCACCCACCAGAGCATCCCGCAAACACGCGAACAGCGATTCCGGCGAGGCCTTTCGGGGGAACCCGCCTTCCAGATTCATCACGTCCGGGCTCACGCCCGCTGCACGCGCCGCGCGCCATGTCGCCACAACGTCCCGCACATACGCCAGGGGAGTCGCGGCCTCGGCATCGCCCGCAACGGAAAGGCCCACGCGAACGCCCACCGCTTGCGCCTCACGTGCCAGGGCAAACGCACCTTCCCCTTGGCCGCGCACCAGCAGAGTCACGCGGGGATCATCCCCCGTTACCTCCCGGATCTTGCGGGATTCCTCGGGCGTCGCGCACGCGAACGCCGTCACGCCGTGCGCTTGCCACGCGTGCCGGATGTCCTCACGCGCCTTCACGGGGGCCGTGAACACCAGCGCTGAATCGGGCGATTCTCGCCGCGCCCCGTCCATCTCGGCCAGTGTCTTGGCAGCAAAGGAGGTAATCCCCGCCATCCGCAAATCCTGTAGAACGGACGGATCGGGGTTGGCCGCGAGCGTGTAGATCACCCGCCCCGGAAAACCGTCCCGGAACCGAGCGGCCTGCCGCGCCCGCACCGCCGGGTAAACCGCTTGCAACGGCTGAGCGGGACGGAGGGTGCGAACCGCCTCCTCAAGCGTCGCGTAGCGCGACGGGATGCTTTCATGAACGAGGGGGGAACCTTGATCGGCCACCCACCGGCGCACAGCTTGATAACGACTCACAGGCCCTCTCCTTTGCCAAACGCGCAAAGACGGGGAGGCCTTGGATGTCAGCAAGAGACGGGGATACGGAAAGACAGAGCCCCCCACGGCGGGAAGCCCCCTCCTTTCGATGATCCCTCAGGGAGACGGAGGATTGCCCCGAACCCTGGCCCAACCTCTTTGCCTCACAACGAAGACCGAACCTTTTCGGATCAACCCGGCCCCAACCCTCGGGGCCACGTCTTTCCGCAAAGAACCCTCTTTGCTGTCCACCACAGTCCCGGCGTCGTCCCTTGCGGAACGCCGCCAAGCGGCAAAGCGTCGTTACATAAACCAGTGGGGAACGGTCAGGGTGGTTTACCCAATCGTCCTTGGGCCAGTGGTACGTGCGCTTCCGAGACGCATACTAGCCGCGTTTTTTCCAAAAGCAATCGTTTTTTTGAGGCGTGTTGAGGGAGGCCTTTCCTCGCCCCAACGCGCCCAACGATTCTTGGAATTTTCTGTTTTGGTTAAGAAAATCGTCTTTTAGGTTAAAAAGGATTGATGTTTTTTTATTTTCATGCTGAAATACAAGAACCTGCAAAGGATTTCTGATGCAGGAAAGTGAGGTGACACCATGGGCTTCTGGAAGGTGCTCACGAAGGTTATCGAAAATCCATTTGAATCATTTTTTGACGGATTAGCTCAGGCCGCCACCACGATGGCCGGCTTCGTTTCGCCGTCTCCACAAGCGCCACAAGCAGAAGAGGCCCTTCCCAAGCCTCTACCACTGGGGCTCAAATGGACAACAACAACACAAGAGTCGATTGCTGCCACAGGGGCGTATGCGGAGACGAGTCCGAACCTGAGTGTCAATCACGTCACCTTCTCACCGCCACCCCCTCAACAAGAACCCCAAGCCTCCACCGTTTGGTACGACGCGGGCAGGGATAGAGTCTCCCCAGATAGTCCGTGGATGCAAGTTGTTCGGAGGGGGCAGGCTGCATTACGTGACATAGCGAGCACTGCTTGGCGACAGATACAACGTATGGCTTTTGCAGTAAGCCTATCGACATGTGCGGCCTGCTCAACAATCGGCATTAAGGGGCATTGGGTTTCAGTCCACCCGCAAAGCAAGGGCACTCCCCCGGCACCGCTTGCGGTTCCTGCCCCTCCAGATGCTGCGGTTACGTTCGCCCAAGCAACCCCTACTCCCGCCCCCACTACCACGCCCTCCGCCACGTCAACGCTCCCGGATGCTTTGCAACAGTTGAAAGCCTTGATTCCTCTGGAGCTGCTGCCCAACGGCCCTCGACAGGCGGCAGAGAGGTTTATGGAGTTACCGACCTTGGGCGATACGCCTGTCGAGGTCAACAAAAACCTTCGTCGAGCCCTTCAGGTCGTGAATGACGGCACCCACGTCCTGAACAAGGCTGGACAACCTGAACAAGCACTCGCTCTTCAGGATGAGTTGTTGGCGTTGTTGGACGGCAGCCCCCTTCCATTAGGAAGCAGTCAAGAACGTTTCAAACAGGATCGCCTTTATCTGATCGAACTCGTCAAACACGCCGGCGCCCAGAGTCGCCCCTCACCAAAAACCTCTGCACCCCTTTCGGCAGCCCCAGCAGCTGGTCCTGCAGCAACACCTCGCCCACGTCCAGCTCCCGTAGCCACCCCTGCTGCGCCTCCACCGAAGCCTGCTGCCCAACCCAAACCGGCCACAACCCCTTCCCCGGCTGCCTCGGGGCATGATGATTCCGGATCATGCTATTTGATCTATCCTGTACCGGGAGACTGGGGACAATATCCTTTTGCTTCAGGCATGAGATTTGGTGCTGGAAGAGATGGGGGCAAAAGACGTCATACAGGAGTTGATCTTCCTGTTCCCGATGGAACGCCCGTCATAGCCGTTGAAGATGGGGTGGTGGTTGCTGTTGATTCGACGGGGATTGGCCCTAACGGAGAACATAAGAAAGGGGGTAAATACATCCTGCTCTATCATAAGGGATGTGGTGATATTCCCCCTCACTATTCGTTCTTCGCTCATGTGGATTACATACGGGATGGTGTTGTTGTTGGGCAAGAAATCAAGCAGGGGGATACCCTCGCAGGATCAAGTGATACGGGTTCCGAAGGAAAATATCATCTTCACTTCAGCATCATATGGGCTCCCAAGGGATCAACTCACCCCTCGGCCAGTGAAGCCTTCAGGAAAAGCGTCTACGAAGACCCGCTCGCGGTGTTGGCAAAATCGGGGCCTTTCCCTCTACATCCACTTCGCCTCGCTGCTGCACAAAAACCAACCACGGCACACCCTTAAACGTGGTTTTTCCCCAAGGGGTTTGCAGGAGCTTTTCGTGAGTCCCGACGAAAGCCGGGGTCCCGAGGGAGTCGTGTCACCCTTGAATGGGCGACGGAAAAAGGCTCTGGATTCCGGCTTGTGCCGAGGTGACGAGGAGGAGAACAGGCGACGATGAGAGAGAAAGGTCGTGTCGTTTTTCTTCGTGAATCCCACCTCAGGATCTTTTTTAAGCCCTTCCGGATTCGACAGGGTGCGTCTTGTTGACATTACGGCAATCAGGTGTTGCTCGGCCTGAAACCTTCATGTACCTAAGGAGGCCTGGAGAGGTGGCAGAGCGGTCGAATGCGGCGGTCTCGAAAACCGTTAAGGGTGTAAGCCCTTCGGGGGTTCGAATCCCCCCCTCTCCGCCAACACAACATTCTAGAGGGTCCTAGAAAGTCCATATTATCAAGTCCTCACAAGGGGTTAGACGATAATTCCCGTCCCGGTCCATCCTCTTGCATCCCCCACCATCCCGGCATAAAGTGGGGGAGGAATTGGGGGACAATTTAGACACGGGG
>CAIPYM010000016.1 GCA_903869345.1 uncultured Pseudomonadota bacterium | reverse complement strand
GTTAGACAGAATTCAGCGATCGTTAGAATGCGTTTAAAGGGCCTTTGAAGATGTGAGTCTGGATAGAAATGGGAGGGCGGTCTGTTTGAGGGGGTACAGCACGGCATGGATTCCCTCTTGTCGTTGCATCTCCTCCCCTCGTCCTCGTCCCCCCAGCGAAAGCCGGGGTCCCGAGGGAGTCGTCACCGCTCTGCCTGACGTCTCGAGGTCCCGGCTTTCGCCGGGACAACGGTGGAGAGAGGGCCTTTCGGTCGAACGAAAAAAGCTGGAGAGGAATGGTCGCGCCCGCTACCGGGCCTCGCCTTTTTTGTCTCGCCGTTCTCTCTACACTCAAACTTCATCGCGGTTTTTGGGGGTGTGTGTTAGCTTCCCGTTCCGGGCTTTTTGCTGAAGAATTGGGCGAACTTGCCCTGCGTTTCTTTCCAGGCGTCGGCATCGGCGGGGGGCTCGCCCTTGTGCGTGATGTTGGGCCACGTGGTGGCGTACGTGCGGTTCATCTCAAGCCACTTTTCGGCTCGTTTGTCGGTGTCGGGCACAATGGCCTCGGCGGGGCATTCGGGTTCGCACACGCCGCAATCAATGCACTCGTCGGGGTGGATGACGAGCATGTTCTCGCCTTCGTAAAAGCAATCCACCGGGCACACTTCGACGCAATCCATGTATTTGCAACGAATGCAGGCTTCGGTCACGGTGTAGGGCATTGTCGGAGGTCTCCCTTGAAAGAAGGGCCGGGGGCCAAAAACGTGCGTTACGCCTCCCCTTTAGCCTTCTTCCGCGCCCGAGGCTAGGGGGGGTTATCGTCATGTCGACTGTCGACTCGACAGGCCCTTAAGAAGCCTTTAAGGATGAAAAGAGGCGCAAGGAAGGTGGCTCGTCGATGACGACACAGAATCCCGCACAGACACAGAAGGCCGCGAAAGCCCCTCGGGGCGCAGAAAGTCCTCCCAAGGAACTGCCCGAGGAATCGCGCGAGGGCGTGCGTGAGGAAGGGCGCAAGGACACCCCCGACCCCATTGATCTGCACCTGGGGGCGCGGCTGCGCGCGTACCGGACCGCGCGGGGGCTCAGTCAAGAAAGCCTCGGCCGCGCGAGCGCCCTGACGTTCCAACAAATTCAGAAATACGAAAGCGGCGCGAATCGCATCAGCGCCGGACGGCTTTTTCAGTTTGCACGTCTGTTGGATGTTCCTGTTGCCTCGTTTTTCGCGGACCTTACACCCTCCGAAACCAACCTGGGGCGAGGGTTTAGCGATACCGCTCAAGCGCCGCTCGAAGGATTCCCGGAGGAGGGAAATTCGGATGCGCTTGCGCTTCTCCCTCCGCGTGAGATGCTGGATCTTGTGCGTGCCTGGGCGAACATTGTGGACGCAACCCAGCGCCGCAAAGTCCTGGACCTCATCAAAACGCTGGGTGACAAAGCGACGTAACCTTACGGGGTCCCGCGTTCGAGTTGGCCCGCGTTGACCAGCTCAATCGCGGGTCCTCCGGATCGCTGCACGAGCCCTCGGACGCGGACCTCCTGGCCCTCCAGCGTCGTCGGATCAAGCCCCTGCTGACGAAGCCCGCGAAGGAGCCGTGCGGGGATTCGGATGGTAAAATCCGTGCGCCAATCGGGTCCAAAGTTCATGTAAACGATGTTCTTGACGCGGCTCACGTGAAGGACGCGCCCCCGAACAAACGCTTCGTGTCCCACACGTGCGCCAACGTCGTCCGGGGCTTGATCGGCATAGGCGGGAACCTGCCACAGGCCGCGTCCGGCCGCGCGAGCCTCGCGTTCGGCCTGACGCCACGATTCCGGCAGGGGGGAGTCTGTTTCGGGGTCCAAGAAGACCGCCCCCACTTTCAAAAGCGCTTCGTGCAACGTTGTTGCTCCTGATGCCTTGGGGGTCAGGGCGACGTGAAGGACTCGTTGCCGTCCATAACGATCAAGGCCGTCTGTTGCGATGTCGGTCACGGTCGCCTCGCGCAACGTGGTCCCCAACGCTTGCCGCGCGGCGGCGGCAGGGGCTTCTTCCAAAGGCGCCCGCACGTTCACGAGCCGAGCCACCGCTCCGTCCTGCCGGGTGAAGCTGTCCCCGGAGAGAGCCTGAATCGTCTCGGCCTGAACCGGGGTCGGCCTTCCGCTGATCCCGAGAATCCCAACAAAGACCAACCCCCAACGACAGAAACGGAACATCGTTCGCATGCACAGGCTCCAAGAACGGGAACGGCTGCTTACCCCCTCTGCCAGCGCGTACCCTGGGGGGTGTCTTCCAGCGCAATCCCGTGGGCGACCAGCTCATCGCGCAAACGGTCGGCTTCAGCAAAATGGCGAGCGGTCCGGGCCGCCGAGCGAGCGGCTAAAAGGGTTTCAACTTCGGTGTCCGTCAGCGAAGGCGTCGCGGAAGGGGTAGCGGGAGCAGCATGAAACCACGCCTCCGGGTCCTGCATCAAAAGACCGAGGGCATGGCCCGAGGCCAAGACGTCGGCGGCCAAACGCTCCCGTTCGACAGGAGAATCCGCGCGTTTCAGGGCGTCCACGCTTTCGTGCAAATGTGTCATCGCAAGGGGCACGTTCATATCGTCATCCAGCGCGGCCTCAAACGCGGCGGGGGGCGTGGTCGCAGGGCGCGTCGCGGACGTGACTCCGGCCTCGCGCAAGGCGCTGTACCATTTATCAAGCGTCGCCTTGACTTGGCGCAAATGCTCCCGCGTGAAATCCACCGGCTGGCGGTAATGCGCGGACAACAGCGCGAGGCGCAGGGCCTCACCCGGAGCCTCGGCCAACAACTCCCGCACCGTGAAAAAGTTCCCGGCGGACTTGGCCATTTTCGCGCCGTTGATTGTGAGAAACCCGTTGTGCATCCAAAACTTGGCAAGTGGCGCGCCGTTATGTGCTCCGCTGCTTTGAGCAATCTCGTTTTCGTGGTGCGGGAAAATCAGGTCGAGGCCCCCGCCGTGAATGTCGAACGTCTCCCCCAGAATCTTGCCCGACATAGCCGAGCATTCGATGTGCCAGCCGGGGCGACCCTTGCCCCAAGGACTGTCCCACCCTTCTTGATCCGTTGGAGAAGGCTTCCAGAGGACAAAATCACCGGGATCTTTTTTGTAGGGTGCAACCTCCACCCGTGCGCCCGCGATGAGCTCGTCCCGTGAGCGGCGCGACAGCGCTCCGTAGGCCGGAAACGAAGGGACATGAAACAGGACATGCCCTTCGGCAACGTACGCATGGCCCGCGAGCAACAAGCGCTCGATCAGGGCAATCATCTCCGGGATGTACGCGGTCGCGCGGGGCTCATGGTCCGGCGGAAGGGCGTTCAGCGCGGCCATGTCTTCTTGGAAGGCCACCGTGGTTCGCCCGGTCAGTGCGGCGATGGGCTCGTTACTCTCCTTGGCGCGCGCGAGAATTTTGTCGTCCACATCGGTGATGTTGCGAACGTAGACCACGCACGGGTAGCGCCGTTGCAACAGGCGGTAGAGCGTATCGAACACCACGACGGGGCGTGCGTTCCCCAGGTGCGCGAAGTCGTAAACCGTCGGGCCGCAGACGTACAGGCGCACGGCCAGGGGATCAAGCGGCGTGAACGTTTCCTTTTGGCGCGTGAGCGTGTTGTAGAGGGCGAGGGGCATACGAGGTCTTCATCTTTGCGCAGAAGTGGGATTCCCGCCCTCTTCGACGAAGAGGTGCCGGTCGAAGAAGCTTACCGGCCCAGTTCGGCCTGCGTCGCATCCCCCTATCAGCCTTTTACAGCCTCCTGCCCTTTCGTGGGAGTCCCGCCGAGAGGCCCTGTTGAAGGATGTTCTCTCAGAAATGACCCTTTTGTAGGAGATTTTCTAGGGTTCACAAGGTAAAACAAGAAGTGCGTGCACTCGGCGGGAGGGGGGAAGGAACGGTACAATGAGAGTTCGGGGCCGCATAACGCCGCTCAAGGCTTGCTAGAAAATCATCGTGTGAAAGGGGCTTTCCGGTCGCCCTTTGAATAAGCTCAGGACCCGAATACCTTGAACCATGCCGGTGTATATGGTGTCCGAGCCACTTTATCATGCCTTCAAAGGAGCCATTTCTTATTTGATCATCTGTATCCGGGTTTTCTCGGCGATAGGCCTCCATCAGCTGGGCCGCCCCCACCATTCCCAGCGGGTATTGAACAAAGGATGTGCCATTTCCCCAATGATCGTCTTGAAGCGAACCCTTGCGCATCGTGTTGCCGATATCAATGCCCAGATGGTGTTGCATCCCGTGCTTCCACCGCGCAGGTATATCTTCCACTTGCATGCGACCGTAGAATAGCTCCGGCTCCATGTCGGTTCGAACGAGGACATGGAGCGGATAGTGGGCTTCGTCGGCCCCCAGGCGGATTGGCCCGTTTCTGAACCGCATGTTTAATCTGTACATGTTTTCTGCGGAAAAGGCGGGATGATGCGCCAGATTCCGGGTTGATGAGTCTTTCGCCAATTCGTCGCGCAAAATGCGCTCATAAAATTCCATGAACGCTCTTGTGCCTGCAACCTGCCGTTCCCAAAAAATGGCTTGCGTTTCGTTGATCCAATAACTTTGCACCCGGCCAACAGGCTGATATTGATGGGTGCGTGGGAGGCCGCGACCGTACAAGGTGTGTCCCAATTCGTGGATCCCCGACGTCACTCCCCGCATGATGTTGGTTGCCTCCAACACGACAGAAAAACGCGTATCGTTCCACGATCCCATGGAAAATGCCATTCGACCCGGCATCGCGGGAGCGTACACGCTGCGTTCGGGGTCAAAGCCCAAAGCGTTAAGTACGCGTCTTAAGGCTTTTGCCTGCACAGGTACGGGAACGGGTGGAATGTCCGTCAAAGGTCCCCAGTTTTTTTGAGTCTCCGCAATTCGTTGTATGAGGGGGGGCAGATTCGTAGCGAGCCCCTCGAAAACGGGCTGCACATGATCTAGGCGCAATCCGGGATTCGGCCCGTCCAGCCAAGCATCATACGGCGATATCCCCATCGCATCAGCGATGGGGGTATAATATGCTCTTAACGCCGCAAAAAGATTCCTCAGCGGTACAATCAAGGGCTCAAAGTTGTCTTGTTTTAGAGCCTCTGCATAGGCAGACTGACAGGTTGCATACGCCGCTGCGCGGGTTAACTTCGCGTCCACGCTCGCTCCAGGACCATTGATGCTGCGCCTATTATATGCACCTATCGGGTCATCCAATTCCGCTGAAGTCCCCGCCTGCATCATGTCCAGAAGTTTGGGAATCTCGGGGTCGTTCAGTGTGGCGTTCCAAAAGAAAGTGATTGCTGCTTTTGCGTTCTTGAAAATAACTGCGAGCTGTTCCTGAGCGGGGAAAAACCTCTCCTTGCCCGGAAAGGACGTTAGAAAAATGAAATCGGCGACTGGGGTTGTTTCATCAAGCAAGCTGGTTTGACGTTGAATGGCGCTTAACCTCTCCGCCGCCGCGACCGCATCCCGGGCCTCTTCGTGTGGAACAACCGCCGTTGGGTTGGACTGTTCGGCCAAAACGTTGTCCCAGGCCGTCGCCGTTAAGAAATCCAGTTCAGTGCCATCGCGATTCGGAAAGGGTGTTTCCAGTCCACGCACGGCGGCGCAAAACACATGCCGAACGGCGCCGAGAACATCCTCGCGTTGTTGGTGAGCCTCTGCCCCCTGGGGCATGACGTGGTCACGATCAAGGGTTAACAACTGTATCATCTGCGCGAGGCCGAGGACACGGTTTTGATCATCCGAAAGGGCTATGGGTTCCATACCTATCCCTCGTGTCAAAAAAACAACCACCGAAAATGCCGGGGTTCTTTCCGCGCCGAGTAGGGTAGCGCATTGTTTTAGGAAAGTATTTTAGAATCTGTCTTGTTACGATTTTTTCTTCGCTCCCTTTTCGCCCATACTCGCCGCGTCATGATGGGGCGTTTATAAAATATTATTGTTAGTTCAAATATTTTTTCTAGACCATTATCAGTCTTGAAAGGAGAATGCGGGATTTGGAGGTCTTTGTGTTCGGCTTTGCTGTGCATCCCCGCATCATGCCGTCTCTCCGTTCAGACGTTTTTCGGCGCGAGCGCGGCCAATCAGGGGCAGAAGGGCACGCATCTCGGGGCCTGTGGGATCGCCTGTCAACGCAAGGCGCAAGGGTGCAAACAGAGCTTTGCCTTTACGTCCGCTGGTCTGTTTCAAAACGTCGATCCATGTGCCCCACGTCGTCGAATCCCACGGCTCAGGCGGCAGAACCCGGAGGGCTTCGGCTAAAAACGCGACGTCCTCGGCGGCGGGCGGAGGCGGCACAAGAGGCCCCCTGACAACATGCTGCCAAGGTGCGACGTCGCGGAGACGTTCAAGGTTCGGGGCGACCGCCTTCCACAGATCCTCGGTCACGTCAGCAAGGCCGAGGGCCTGCAGGCGCGGCCCCGCAACCTCAAACGGCATCAGGCGCACAAGATGGGCGTTCAGCGCGACCAGATCTTTCATCGCGAATCGCGGCGTGGAACGGGTGACATGCGCGAGGTCAAACCGTTCAGCGAGTGCAGCGAGCGTGGCAAGGGGCTCGATCGGGTCCGAGGTGCCCAGCCGCGCCAGCAGCGCGTTGATTGCCATGGGCTCCAGGCCCTCGTCATCCCGGAGCGAAGCAATGCTGAGGGCACCCAGGCGTTTGCTGAGGCCCCCGCCCTCGGCATCCACCAACAGCGGAAAATGCGCGAACTGCGGCGGGGGCGCGTCCGTCAGCGTTCGCCAAATCTGCAGTTGGATCACCGTGTTGGTGACGTGGTCTTCCCCGCGAATGACGTGCGTTGTGCGATAATCAACATCATCCAACACCGAGGAGAACGTAAAGAGCGGTAAGCCATCTTCCCGCACGATCACGGGGTCGGACAACGTGCCAGGGGCAAAATGCTTGGGCCCCTGAATCAGATCATTCCAGGAAACATCGGTTTCTTCGAGGCGAAACCGCCAGTGCGGTGTTCGACCTTCGGCTTCCAGCTTGGCGCGTTCTTCAGGGCTGAGGCGCCGCGCGGCGCGGTCATAGACGGGGGGCCGCCCTTGAGCCAGCTGCGCCTTGCGCCGAAGGTCCAGCTCGGCTTGCGTTTCAAAACACGGGTACACGCGTCCCGTGGCCTTGAGGCGTTCAAGAGCGGTGGCATAGACATCCAATCGGTCAGACTGTCGCGCCTTGTGGGTCCACGTGAGGCCGAGCCACGTTAAATCGCGCTCAATGGCCTCGGCGAATTCCTCCCGCGAACGCTTTTGGTCGGTATCCTCAAGGCGCAGGAAGAACTCTCCCCCGTGCCGCGTGGCGAACAGAAAGTTGTACAGCGCCGCGCGGATGTTCCCGATGTGCAGGAGACCCGTGGGCGAAGGGGCAAAACGGACGATGACAGAGCTGCTCATAAGGGTCTTCTTAGCAGGAAGAGGAAGTGAGCAGGAAGGGGCACGCGGCGAATGGCACACAGCCCTATCGAATCAGAAAGCAACCTGTACAGCCAAGGCAACCGTCGTGGTCTTGTCGGTGTTTCGGCCCCAGACGCTTTGCTGGACTCCGGTTTTGATGCGGAGGCTCGACGTCACAGGCATCACAAAGCCAGCTGTCACGGCCAACGACTCCGGGTCGTGACCCAAGGCGAGGAAATTGCGGTTGTAGTTCAGCTCCAGTTCCGGCTGCAACCACGGCAAGATTTGGTAGCCCCCTGCAAGATCAGCCTTCAGCTCTCCTCGATCGTTTTCCTTTTTGGCCCCAAAGGGCACGGCGAATCCAAGAGCCGCATTCCCCGTCCAGAGACTCCAGTCCTTGCTGGCAACCAGGGTTTGGTTGAAGCTCCAGTATTTCTGACCGGTCCCGAGCTCCTGGGCGTTGCCATGGGTTCCGAGAGGAATCGTCAAACCGCCGATGTAGGCCACATCCAGTGCGGATTCTTGGGTGTGCAGAAAACGGTACCTTCCGCTGATATCCAGATCACCAAAATTATCGCCCGTGATCGGACCTCGTATTCCGTCTTTGTTGAAATCATTGCCGTTATCCCGCAACCAGGCATAGCGCGTAACAACGATCACATCCACATTGTCAACAATCCCCGCCTTCAAAGATAGCTTCGCCGCATGCTTGGAGGAAAAACTGACCGCCTGCTCGTCGCCTTTGTTATCCCATGCACGGGTTGAAGCACTGTAAGCGTAGGTCGATTCCACTTTGTAGTGCCCTGGCTCCACCGGAGAAGGATCGGGCGTGTTGATCTTCCCATGCCCTGGCCCTTCGTTCGCAACAGCGGTTTCGGACGAGGGCGCTGCAGCTTTATCGGCGGCCAACAGAGGTTGGCTCATGGCAAGAACAGCCCCTAAGACGAAGGCTGCGCACGGAAGAGCGGGCAAGATCGGCATGGGGATCACCTCTGAGAACGGAGCAACGGAACACCCAATCCAGTGGACAGGCTGTAGGATGTGGGGAGCTTCACTGTCAACGGTCGACCTGTTGAGCGCCTCCACGAGGCCTGTCTCTTGTGTGGTGGGATTGACGCTTGGCTCTAGGGCGCGTGGTCTTCCACAAACGCACCCGGAATGCGTTCATTGGCGCGATGGATAGCCGCTTGCAAAAACCCGGTGTTGCGCAGTTCGGCAAGGCTCGTGTTCAGAACGTGGAGCAGACGGAAATCGTCCGCGCCCACCGTCAAAACCGTTCCCATGAGGGCGTAGGGATGATCCGGCCGGAGGCGCTTGATCTGGCCGGGGTTGTTTTTCATGTACGACGAGGCAATCCCCGGCGCGTCAAACGCAATGTCCGCTTTGCCCGTGCCCACCGTCAAAAGGGCGTCCATGTCGGTCCCCGAGGCGGGCAATGCATAGGGTGTGGCATGCGGGAGAAGCCGCACGGAGAGGTTACCCACGGCCGTGTTTTCAAGCACCGCCAAACGAACATCGGGACGATCGAGACGGGTGAAATTCTGATCAAAGCGCGTGTCGTTGCCGCGCACAAAAGCCTCCAGCCCGTTGTAGGCAACAGGCGTTGTCATCAGCATGAAGGCGCTGCGGCGACCGTCCATCCACGTTCCGGCGCAGAAGGCGTCAATTTTCCCGTTGGCCAGTTCGGTCGGAATGTTGCCCCATTCAATCGGGCCGACCCAGACAATTTTAAGTTTCGTGTTGGTCGCCATTTGTTCGGCGATCTCGACCATTAGGCCCGTCAGTTTTCCGGTCGCGTCATCCTTCATCAAACCGCTCTCCCAGTACTGGTAGCCGCAGCGGAGCTCGCCCGTGGCCATGACGCGGGAAAACCCACCGCGAGGTGTCGCCTGGACGGTTTGGGGTCGGTCGCATCCCGCGACGAGTCCCACGGCCACGATCAGGATCAAAACGGTCAGAATGGTCGGCGTGCGCATGGCCAAATGTCCTCCCTCAAAGCCCCCCGGTGTGTCCGGGGTTGTTGCGTTGAGAGGCACTCTGACGGGAGAAACCGTTTTCCCCAAAATAACATTTCTTGCGTTGTTTTTTCAGTGATACACACAAGATTATGGGCAAAAACAGACGGCAGGGACCAAGGGAGAGAACACGGAATCCCAGGGCTGAGGGAGAGTGCCCAACCCAAAAATTTCCGTCGCATCTTCGGCGGGCTTAGCTTCCCTTGCTCTTTGGGGATTCCATGCTTCCTTTTTTGCGCAACGCAGTCCGCACCGCACGGAGGCTTTGAACGCGGCCAGCGTGGGCATCGGCTCCCTTTCAGAGGGATGGCCCCGAGTCACTGGTAGTGGCAGTTGACCCCAATGGACCACCCCGACCGATGATCCCACTCCGGCCCCCCCATCAACGTACAGGAACCTATCGTTTCCGTTGCGAGCAAATCGATCCCATAGGGTGTGTTCCCCAATGTGGAGATCGCCGCTGCAAAACCAGCACAACACGCACTCACGCCCTTGAAGGATGCTGAACCGTCTTCTTGCTGGGGGGCGGTAGAGGTGCTATGAATCGGATACGTCGATTCCTTTTTCCGGAAGGGGTTCATCCCATGCGCACGTTTGCTTTAGCCACTCTCGTTGTTGCCGCTTGGATGGCGTGTAGCTCCGTTCCTGCT
>CAIPYM010000015.1 GCA_903869345.1 uncultured Pseudomonadota bacterium | reverse complement strand
TCCTCTCACCCTATGAGAAAATCCTCTCAGAGTGGCGAGATCACCCACACCTTTTTCACTCAAACCCTCTCCACTACTTATTGGGACCAAACAGTTAGCCCCATCCCCAACGCAACGCCGCCCGACACAACAGACAGCCATCTACCAGAAGCGTTAAACACATCTTCCTCCTTGATCAGGACATGCGGCCCTTCACATAAAAGCCGATCCGTTCTGAAATAAGCCAGAAAATACTTTCAAACAACGTATTTTCTCTTCGGGAATGAATTTTCTGTTCGGGAAGGTGAAAAAGCCCTGGTGTGAAGGTCAGTGATGGGAAGTATGGGAGTCAGACTCCAGAGGATAGATGGTGGGGGACAGAAAAGAAAATGGACCCCGGCTTTCGCCGGGGTGGGGCCTCTGATCCCTGCCTTCTGTCCTCTGATCCCTGATCCCTGCCCTCTGCCTTCTGTCATCCCACGCTCCCCTCCAGCGAGACGCCGAGGAGCTTTTGGGCCTCCACAGCGAATTCCATGGGAAGCT
Organism: uncultured Pseudomonadota bacterium; assembly: GCA_903869345.1. GTDB lineage: Bacteria > Pseudomonadota > Alphaproteobacteria > UBA9219 > UBA9219 > CAIPYM01. The sequence goes on along the minus strand of CAIPYM010000015.1, from coordinate 28,878 downwards.
CTTGCAAAACCTCGCGGCAAAAGCCGTTGACGATCAGCGAGAGGGACTCGTCAGGATCAAGCCCGCGTTGGCGGCAGTAGAACAGCTGCTCGTCGCTGATTTTGGAGGTCGTCGCCTCGTGCTCCACCCGCGCCGAAGGTTGGCGCTGCGTGATGACAGGCACCGTGTGCGCCCCGCAATGCGGCCCCAACAGCAAACTGTCGCACCGTGTCGTGTTCCGCGCGCCGTGCGCCGTGCGGAGCATTTTCACAAGGCCCCGGTAGGTGTTTTGCGCGAACCCGGCGCTGATGCCCTTGGCGAGAATTGTGGAACGCGTCCCCCGCCCCAGGTGGATCATCTTGGTGCCTGTATCGGCCTGCTGGTGATGGCTCGTGAGCGCGACCGAGAAAAACGCACCGACCGAAAAATCCCCGTGCAGAATGCAGCTGGGGTATTTCCAGGTGATCGCCGAACCGGTCTCCACCTGCGTCCACGAAATGCGGGACTCGCGCCCTTTGCAGAGGCCGCGCTTGGTGACGAAATTATAGATACCCCCCCGGCCTTCCTCGTCGCCGGGGTACCAGTTTTGCACCGTCGCGTATTTGATCTCGGCCCGGTCGTGCGCGATCAGCTCCACAACCGCCGCATGAAGCTGGTTTTTGTCGCGCTTCGGCGCGGTGCAACCTTCCAGGTAGCTCACGAAAGAGTCATCGTCCGCGATAATCAGCGTGCGCTCAAACTGCCCCGTGTTCGCCGCGTTGATGCGAAAGTACGTGGATAAATCCATGGGGCACCGCACGCCCTTCGGGATGTAGACAAACGAGCCGTCGCTAAACACAGCAGCATTCAGCGCGGCAAAAAAGTTATCACTCGGCGGAACGACCGATCCCAAATAGCGCCGCACAATCTCGGGGTATTTTTGAACGGCTTCGGAAAACGAACAGAATAAAATGCCCTGCCGTTCCAATTCTTTCTTGTACGTCGTCGCGACCGAGACGCTGTCGAACACGGCATCCACCGCGACGCGCGGAGCAACCCCCGCCAGAATCTCGCGCTCGTAAAGGGGAACGCCCAGCTTGTCGTACATTTTCAAAAGCTCGGGATCCACTTCGTCCAGGCTTTTCAAGCCCCCCCGAGGGCTCGGCGCGGCGTAATAGCGGATGGCTTGGTAATCAATCGGCGGATACCGCACGTTCGCCCACGTGGGCTCGGTCATCGTGCGCCACGCCGCGTATGCCTTCAGACGCCACGCGAGCAACCACTCGGGCTCGTTCTTTTTGGCCGAGATCAGGCGCACCGTCGTCTCGTCCAACCCCAGAGGCGCGAAGTCCGTCGGAACGTCGGTCACAAAGCCGTAAGCGTACGGCGCGGAGGCAAGCTTCTGAGCGTCTTGCGAAGAAAGCGACAGCGGAGCCATGGGATTCAGGGGCCTCGAACCTATTCAGGACCTTACAAGTCCTAGATAGGCCCCGCCCACGAGGGGTGTCAAGCTGGGGGGGAAGATGGGGCGGAAAGCAGAAACAAATATGTTTCCTGCAAATAAAAAACGTGCTAAAGTGCACGTGTTGTAGCTATGTTGATCGGACGCTCTCTTATGCTCACATCAACGACATTCGCTTTTTCAAATATCCAATTATTGGTAACCGATTTTAGAGATTGTTTCCCTGTCAACGATCCGAGAGCAGGACTCGTTAAAACCCCTGGCGCTGGCCAACCTAGAATACAAGACCCAATGGATGGTTTATCGGTTCAAAGGACTTTAGGCCGTGTAACTCACGCTACGTTTTGGGACCCTAAGGTAGAAGACGGATCCGAGGCGTTGTTGTGGTGGCTACAAGGGCAATCCATGGGAGGGTTGGTTATTAATGGCGATTTCTGGCTTTTTGCGTCATCAGACAAAATTGGTGATTGTTTTGCAACAGCAGTAGGCAAGCCCGGACAAGGGGAGAAATATCGAGATCAATTTGTTGTCGTCTCAGGCGGAACTCAGGCACAACAGCATAATCTCCCCCTTCGAGAACTTATGGGCCATCTGGTGGATCATGAAGAACACGTAATGCTTATCAAAGAGAGGAACGACGGATGGTATGACAGACCATCCGACGGAATCGTCGTTATCGGGGTGAACCCACACAAAGTTCAGAAACGCTTAGCCCTACATCGGCAACAATGGGGCGCACGAAGACAGGCCCTCAGAAGAGAACTCCAGGGCGTTTTGGGAGGACGCCTGAAGATGGGGGACCGCGAACAGCAACCGGGTCCTGTTGTCGATTTAGTGTCTCTTCAAAGAGAAAACCTAGCGTATGCAACAACTACATCTTTGTTGACCGCAGGACCGAGCAGCCCCGCAGGTAGGGAAGCGCCGGTTGTCGGGCATTTGGCCAGCGTAGTCCTTTAATCCTCACACCACTTTTGCTGCACGGCGTTGGAGTCTTTCTCCGCTCACATCTTTCAGAAATCCTGGCCCGGCATGGATGGAGCACTGTCCTTGTCTTCCGTCTTGTGAGGAAAGCGACAGCGGAGCCATGGGATTCAGGGGCCTCGAACCTATTCAGGACCTTACAAGTCCTAGATAGGCCCCGCCCACGAGTGGTGTCAAGCTGGGGGGAGTGAATGACGGCGCTTACAGAAGACTCGTCATTCCGGCGAAAGCCGGAATCCCGAGGGAATCGTCCACACTCTCCTCTTAACGGCTCGGGGTCCCGGCCTTCGCCGGGACGACGGGAGAACCCAGGCCGTGTCGCAGTCTACAGGGGACAAGCTGTAGGCGCGTGACGCTGCTCTGCCCCACTCAGTGTGCGCCTCTGCACGGGGTGTCTGCATTGACAGAAGAGGAAGCTTGGCGATAAACGGCCTTATCTGTTTTTGGAAACATGAGCGTGCGTTGCTTGGAATCCCCAACAGGGCAGGTGGATCCCAGCATGGCGTTCTCCTCGTCAATCAAGCGTGCTCTCGATCGTGTTCCTGTCTTCTTCTGTTCCTCCCTCCCCCTCTCGTCTCTATGGTCGTCGCAAGGGGCGGCCTTTGTCGGCGAGGCGGCAAGGCCTCGTGGAGGAGGCGTTGCCGCGTCTAAGCCTCGCCCTGCCCGAGGGCGGGGGGCTCGATCCACGCAGCTTGTTTGGGGACCTTGGCGTCACCGACGTGGGGCTGGAGGTCGGCTTCGGCGGGGGCGAACATCTTGCAGCGCAAGCAGCCACAAACCCCCGGCGCGGGTTCATCGGGTGCGAGCCCTTTTTGAACGGCGTTGTGAACCTCGTGGATGTGATTGAGCGCGAGCACCTTTCCAACGTTCGCCTGTTCATGGGCGACGCGCGGCGCGTTTTGGCAGCGCTTGTGCCGGATTCGCTGGCCTGCGTGTGGGTTTTGTTCCCCGACCCGTGGCCCAAGCTGCGGCATGCCAAGCGTCGATTCATTGAGCCCGCAACATTGGACCTTCTGGCCCGCGTCCTGAAGTCCGGAGCCACGCTGCGCTGTGCAACGGATGTTCCGGATCTCGCGGTCTGGATGCGGGACCACCTGAACGCCCACCCGCGTTTCGTGAGGGAGTACGACGCGCCTTCGCCCCCCCCGGACCATGTCCCGACGCGCTACGAGCGCAAGGCGCTTTTGGCAGGCCGGGTGCCAACGTACCTGGAGTATCGGCGTCCTTAGAGACTGTTTACAAAAGCTTCGGAAGCAAGTCCTGCACCGTTCCCGGATAAAAGATGTCAGCCTAGACGATGGGGCGACCTTCAGCGAGGTACCGCTCGATCTTTTCCTGGAAGACACGCCGTGCGGCGGCGTCCGCCTTCGTCAGAACCTTACGGCGGAAATCAACCTCAGACGGGCCGTATAACTCCAAACAGATTGGGGGGCATCTTGGAATCTGTGGAAGACGGAAACGGACATCATTTGATGCTGACTCTCATTTTTCCAAGTTTACCAATGGAAACCTCCATCAGATCGCCACGCTGAACAGGTCCTATGCCTGACGGTGTTCCTGTAAAGATGATGTCGCCGGGAGAAACTTTCACGAGCTTGGATATCTCGGACACCATCTCACTGGACGACCACACCATTTGATCAAGACAACCCGTCTGTTGACGCGTTCCGTTCACATCGAGAGTGACCTCAGCATTGCCGAGATTCCCAAGGATTGAACGAGGGTAAAGCACGCCGACCGGGGCTGATTCATCAAAGTTCTTGGCCATATCCCATGGCCAGCTTTTCTCACGGTAAAGATTCTGCAAATCTCGGCGAGTCATATCAAGGCCAATAGCATAACCAAAGATACATTCATCTGCTTGGTCCGGCGTTAAATTGCGCCCCCCTTTATGAAGAACGACGACAAGTTCCGCTTCGTAGTGATAATCCTTGGTTGCTGGTGGGTAGGTTATGGTGAGAACCTCCTCGGCGTTTTGTTGGGGCACAAGCGCCTCCGGTGATTTCTGAAAGAAGAGAGGCCTTCCTCGATCCGACACCATGCCTACTTCGTGGGTGTGCTCGGCGTAATTAAGACCAATGCAGAAAATCTTCCTAACCGGAAAAAGAACATCGCTCCCGACGATTGTTAGGCAAGGGGGTTGCCGGGGTGGAAAAAGATAGGCCATGACAAATTCCTTACCCTACAAACCCCGGCTTCGCCGTAAACCCTGCTTCTTTCTCCAAAACCGACGCGAGCGTGAAGAAAGTTTCCTCGTCGAATGCAGAGGGGATGGATCACAAGCCGAGCTCGCTGTGGGACCCCAACCGGACAAGCTCCAACGATTCATGATCGGGCTTTCGGTAAATCAACACCAGGTCGGGCTTGATGTGACAATCGCGAAAGTCCGACCACTTACCCGTTAAGGCGTGATCGAAAGTGCGAAAAGGCAAGGGCGCATCTGTTGCTAAAATCTCCACCATGTCTGTCAAAAGAGCGTCGAGGGTTTTGCCATGTCGAGCTGATTGTTCATGGCGGTAATCCCTCTTGAATCGGCTTGTGTATCTAATCTTTCTCATGAAGGCTCGCAACCAAGTTCTTGGAAGCATCAACCGCCGTTAGGTCGCCGCGCCGAGCCGCTTTCATGGCAGCAATCGTCTCGGCGTTAGGCACAAGGGGCTCAAAGGGCAGTGCCTTTTCTGCGGCAATACGGACCATCATCAAGCGAAACGCGTCGGAGACCGTGAGCCCCATGGCCGCTAAAACAGCGGCGGCTTCCGCCTTCACGTCGGGCGCGACACGAGCCCGGACAACATCATTTGCGCGCATCGCAGAACCTCCTATCAAACGGCATCTCTGAGCTACAGTGTAGCCCACAGTCCCTAAGGGAATCAACACACCCCTTGACTGAAAAACGCGTGGTGTAACTTCATGTTTTGGCGGAGTTTACGCCGTGAACGGAGAGTGAGCCGTAAACCCCGCTTCTTTCTCCAAAACCGACGCGAGCGTGAAGAGCGTGGACTCGTCGAACGCGCGGCCCATCAACTGCATCCCGAACGGCAAGCCGTCGGGCGCAAGACCCACGGGCACCGAGATTCCCGGAAGTCCGACAAGATTCAGCGTCACCGTGAAGACATCGTTCATGTACATCTGCACGGGATCGCTTTCCTGTTCGCCAATCGCAAAAGCCGTGGACGGTGCCGTGGGGGTGAGCAACGCGTCACATTGCGTGAACGCCGCCTCAAAATCTTGCCGCAAAAGCCGCCGGACTTTCTGCGCTTTCACGTAATAAGCGTCGTAGTACCCCGCCGAGAGCACGTACGTACCGATCAGAATCCGCCGACGGACTTCCTTCCCAAACCCCTGCCCGCGCGTCGTCGCGTACATGTCGTTCAGCGTCGCGGGGTTGGATGCACGCCAGCCGTACCGCGCCCCGTCGTACCGTGCGAGGTTGGACGACGCCTCGGCGGGCGCGATGATGTAATAAACTGGCAAGGCGTAGCGCGTGTGGGGGAGGCTGACCTCCACAATGTCCGCCCCTGCTGCACGGAGGATCTCCTCACTTCGCCGCCATCCGGCTTCGATGGGGGCAGGCAGGCCCTCAATCCGGTACTCGCGGGGAATGCCAATCCGGAGGCCCTTGACCGAACGCCCGAGGGCGGCGGTGTAGTCGGGCACCTCGCGCTCCACGGACGTTGAGTCCTTCGGATCAAACCCCGCCATCGCGCGCAGCATGAGCGCCGAGTCCGCCACCGTGCGCGTGAGCGGCCCCGGCTGTTCCAACGACGAGGCGAACGCGACGACACCCCAGCGCGAGCAGCGCCCGTACGTCGGCTTGATCCCCACGATTCCACTGAACGAAGCTGGTTGGCGGATGGAGCCGCCCGTGTCGGTTCCCGTCGCAGCCAAGGCCAAACGTCCCGCAACCGCCGCCGCCGACCCGCCCGACGAGCCGCCGGGAACGAGCGGACGATTGGCCCTTGCAGGATCCTTCCCCGACCACGGGCTGATGACGGGCCCAAACGCGCTGGCCGTGTTGGACGAGCCCATGGCGAATTCGTCCAGGTTGGTCTTGCCCAACAGAACCCCACCCGCGCCGAAAAGTTTTTCGGTCACGGTGGATTCGTAAGGCGGCGTGAAGTCGCCCAAGATTTTGCTGGCCGCCGTTGTGCGAATGCCCTTCGTGCAGAACAGGTCTTTAACGGCGAGCGGCGCACCGTCCATGGGCCCCGCCGTCCCCGCCGCGCGCCTTGCGTCCGAGGCTTGGGCCTGAGCGCGAGCCACCGCAGGCGTCTCGGTGATGTAGGCATTGAGGCCGCGCCCACGGTCCATCGCGGCCAGGTAAGCCTCGGTCAGGTCCACGGCGCTGAAATCGCGCCGCGCCAGTCCCGCAAGAGCCTCGGTCATCGAAAGGTCCGTCAAATGCGTCATGGAAATACCCAGCCTGAATCGGGGGAACACACGCCCCTTTCTATAAAGGTCCGACTCTTCCAGCGCTACCCCTTATCCCCTTGAAAAACTGAACGGCCCTGGCGACTCCTCAAACCTTGCACGAGGGCGCCAAACCATGATCCTGCAAAAAAGCCTCCAGAGATGACAGGTCCGCGAAGGCCAAGGGCACGCCCAGCGTGTGGCGTACGTCCTCCGTTGCGCGGACCAAAACGGGCGTGCAACCGCTGGCGCGGGCGCAGGCCACATCCACGTCGGTATCCCCCACAAACCAGAACGCGAGGTTGTCGGCGTTCAACCCTCCCTGCGACAAGGCGTAGTCCACGGGATCGCGAGAAGGCTTAGCAAGCGGCGTGTCCCCCGCGCCGACAATGCCCTCAAAGCGCTCACTCCATCCGAGGCGTTCGGTCTCCTGGCGCAAAAGCTCTCCTTGTTTGTTGCTGACGATAAAAAGGGGAATGCACGCGGCCTTCAATCGATCCAAAAGCGAGGCCGCGCCGGGAATCGGGCGCAAGGCGTCCAAATGCGCGTGGGTAAAGTGTTCATAGAAAATCGCGCGAGCACGTTCCCAGTCTTGGCCAAACCATTCGGGAAAACTGTCGCGGAGTGCGCGTGTGCATTGGCGGTAGGTTTCTTCTTCGGACCATGTTTCAAGACCAAAAGTCGCGCGTGCGGCGTTGACCGCCGCGCTGATCGCGCCCCAGTTGTCGGCCAACGTGCCATCCCAATCGAACAAAACCGCACGGGGCAACGGAAACGAGTCACACGTCATCAGGTCTCTCCGTAAAGGGCATGGGCTCGAGCTTCAAAGGCGGCTCCCATCGTGCGACACGCATGATCGAAAACAACGTCCATGACAAGGCCAAGCCCTCGGGATGCCAAGTGGAAATCCACCTCGAACGTGAGAAGACATCCCCCCTGCGGTCCAGGCTCAAAATGCCATTCGTTACCAAGGGCCTTAAGAGGGCCGCTGCGGTAGGCGACCACGATCCGCCGAGGTTGCTCCAACGTGACATGCGACGTGAACGTGTCGCGCAAGAATCGCGTTCCAACGGTCAGGTCCGCCAAAAACGAGGCCTCTTGCCGCGCGTAGACTCGCGCGTTCAGGCACCAGGGCAAAAATTCGGGGTACCGCTCGACGTCGGCGACCAGATCAAAAAGCTGCTCGGGCGCGAAGGGCAACCCGCGGTGTTCGCAATGCGTCGGCATGGGACTCTCGCTTGGCACGGCAGGAGGACCGGACGCAAGGACGTTGACAGGGCGGCCTGAGGGCTCAAAGGGACAATTCCAGGAAAGAATCAGACGTTACCACGCCGAAGGACGCCCGATCGTCGACGAGCTGGATCGCTTCGCTCCGTTCGGATGACGGGTGGAGGAGATGGAAGAGATCGAGAAGTTGCCCCTACCTTCCCCGCACGCGGGTCAACCGCCAGGTGACGTCGGTCACGAGGGGGCGCGTCACACCGATGGCCTTGATCTGGAGGGCATGGCGCGGTGAGCCCGTGCCGCAGCCCACGCTCGGCTCCAGGGCCAGACGCACGGGCGATTCCGTCGAAACCTCCAGACGCCACCCGGCCCCTGAAGCCGCGCGGATCAGGGCGGCCTGGCCATCGCTGACCAGCGCCGCCTGAGCCCCCGGCGGCAAGTGCCAGCGTAGCGCGAACGACCGCCCCGCCGGACCGCGTAAGTTGTCTTGCCCGGCCAGCTCTTCGCCCTCGGCCCGAAGACGCAAGACGCGGTGATGAATCAAACGGTAGGCTCTTTGGTAGCCGTCATGCTCGACCTCCACCGTTGGAATCCCCGCTTGCTCGTGCCGTTGGGCCGTTACGTGCGTCGGGCGACGAGCAAGCCCGCCGTCGGCCTTCACCCGGCAAGCGTTGGTATCCTCGACGACCAGAGTCGTGTGCGCGGCTGTTGCAGCGCTGGCTTGCCTCCATGCCCGGTCCGTCGCTGTCGAGAGGTCTTCTCCGTCCGTCTCGTCCGCGCGGACCGGAAAGGGAGCGCCGCAATTGACCAAAAGACGCTCCTTGCCAACGCTGAACTCGAACGCCAACAGACCCGCATGTGCCCGCGCATCGAACGGCGGCGGAGGCGGAGGTCCCACGTCCACCAGGACAAGCCCGCGCCCGAGCGCAAGCCGTTCATAGCCCGTGGCCGGAAGGCGTCGCAGCACGCGTCCACGCGTTCCGACAAGCCCCAGCGCTGTCTCGATGCGTCGCGCATCGCCCGCATGCCCGCCGTGGAAAAGCGCCAACCTGCCGTCACCATGGCGATAGAGCTTCAGGGCAGGCCCCATGCGCTCAATCGCCGTCGCCAGCGCATGCGGTGGCATGAGCCGTGCCGCCTTCAAAACCGCGCGAAGGTCCAAGAGATGCCCGAGGACATCCAAGTGTTCGGACGGACTGCGGCTGATATGCCCCCCATCGGGGAGAATCTCGGCCTCCAGGCGCTCCGTCAGAAGCGCGGAAACCCGTGCAAGGTCCGCAGCCCCCTCCCCCATCGCCAAGGCCCCTGCCACGAGGCCCTTGAGGACCGCAAACGCCTCGGCCCCGACAAGCCGCGCAGACGCCGTGCGGCGCAGATGGTGAAATTGTTCAGCAAAACTACGGACAAGCGATTCTCGAAACGCGGCATCCGACCCCGGCGCGTAGAAATCATAAAAGCCGACCCACTGGGCCAGCCGTTCGCCCAAGACGGGCGCGGACCACACGGCGGGAGTCCAACGGTCGCGGTTCGCGTCCATCCACACCGACAAAAGCCCCCGCGCCGCCGCGCGAGCCGCCGGAGTCCCGAGCGCGCGCAAATCCCTTAGCCACGCATGCGAAAGGGATGACGGCGCGCAAAACCCCGGTTCAAACGGAAACGTCGGTTCGTGGCGCACCAAGGCTTCACCCGCTTCGGTATCGCCCGGCCACGGGTCAGGGCACGTGAGCGCAAACCGCTCCGGCACCGAGCCTTGACGCAGCGCCCAACGGTACACGGGGTTGCCGTGCGTGAGGCCCTCAAACGCTCGCCGTAAGCCGCTCATGCTCGCCCTCCGCGCCGAGACGCCTTACGTCTGAAGGGCCCGTAGGTTCTCCGCGTACCGCGCCGAGCCGCCCTCAAAAGCACCGGTCCCCGCGACCAGAATGTTGGCCCCTGCCTCGCAAACTTGCCGCGCCACAGCGCCCGGCTTGATTCCGCCGTCCACTTCAAGGTCCGTTTGAAGCCCACGGACGTCGATCCGATGGCGCAAAACTTCAATTTTACGAAGCTGCGAGGTGATAAACGCCTGCCCCCCGAATCCCGGATTGACCGACATGACAAGAACAAGGGCCACGTCGTCCAGAACTTCCTCTATCGCCGCAAGAGGCGTCGCGGGGTTGAGGGCCACACCCGCTTTCTTGCCGTGCGCCTTGATGGTCTGAATCGTGCGGTGCACGTGAGGACCGGATTCGGGATGGACCGTCATAATGTCGGCTCCCGCCTCGGCAAACGCGGCGATAAAGGGATCGGCCGGGGCAATCATCAGGTGAACATCCAAGATCTTGGACGTGTGGGGTCTCAGCGCTTTGACCAGCTGCGGGCCGAACGTGAGAGCAGGAACAAAGTGGCCGTCCATCACATCCAGATGGAATCCGTCGGCTCCGGCAGCTTCCATCGCGTGGACTTCGGTCCTAAGGCAGGACCAGTCAGCGGCCAACATCGAGGGGTAGATCAGGGGCGAGCGGGACGTCATGCTTGTCAGTACCAAACTCCCCACGGGGCGGCAACCGGGAACAGGAGGAGTTGACCGTTCAGCCCTACCCTCGCCCTGAGGGAGGGATGGCTGCAGGTGTCTTCCTTGTCGTGGGCCGTTGGTGGTAAAAGGAGGGTGTGATGAGCGTGATTCGGCGTCGCGGGGTTTGCGGCGTGGGAGGGTGGTGATGGTTTCCGTGTCCTCAACGGCCCGTGTGCAGGGGTTTTCCAAGCAGACCAACGACGTTTACAATGATTCGCCGCAAACGGCGAGGAGCGTAGGCACGCTCAAAAAGAACACGACTCGGCTCAATGTCATCAGCGGCCTCTCCAAGACAGACCGGGTCGACTACTTCAGCTTTAAGACGCAGGGGACCATTGACAACATCGGGCTTGGGATCGCCTCGGGCGGGGATGCGATTCAGGTTCAGATTCTGGGAACGAATGGTCAAAAGGTGATTGCCGACAACAGCTCGAACGCGACCACTGATCAAAAGAAAGCTTATGCGGATGCGCAGGCGGGCAAGTTGAAGCTGGATGCGGGCACGTATTACCTCCGTATCACACGGGGAAAGGCCACGCCTTCGTCCGCGACACCGACGTACATTGTGCAGCTTTCGGCGGGCACCTACACACAAGACTATGACACAACGGAACGGGCGGTTTTGCAGACGTGGGCGCAGAGCACGACGACGTCGGATCTAGCGAAGATGCTGACGACGGGCTCAAAAGCGCCGGACGGCAAGTCCATCACGAACGTCTTCGATTTTCTTGCCTAGCCGTCTGCTGAAAAACTTCTCGCCACACGCCGTGATTGAAACCTGAAAGGGTACGCGACAAGGTGTGATGCCGTTGCGTCACGCTGACGGATTCTGTCTCAAGGAAGGAAGGAGTCCCGCTGCGTTCGCTTCACCGTCATCCCTCAAAACCAACACTTCAGAATGGAGGAATCTGACCTGGGTGGACGGATAGCCCCGCGCCCCCTCCTCACCCCTTTTGCGCCGTCAGAAAATAATTCACGTCGGTCTTGCGCGGGGTGAGCGCAAAGGCCCCCGTCCAGGGCGAATACGTCCAGCCCGTGAGGTGACGCGCCGTAAAGCCCTCGGTCTCCAGCGCTCGGACCAGCTCAGAAGGGCGGACAAACGATCGCCATGTGTGCGTTCCGGGGGGCACGAGCCGTAGGGCGTATTCGGCGGTCCAAACGGCTTTGATCAGGCTTTGCGGCGTGCGGTTCAGCGTGGCGATGATCAGCAGACCCCCCGGTCGCACAAGACGTCCGAGGGCCGCGAGAAAGGCCCCTCGGTCGGCCACGTGCTCAAGAACCTCCAGCGCCGTGATGACATCAAAGGGGCCTTTGTCTTCGTGCAACAGGTCTTCCGCGCTGCCCACGCGGTACTGAAGATTGAGGGCGTTCGCAAGCCCCGTGGCCCGTGCATGCGCCTCGGCCGCGCGAACAGCGCCTTCGGAGGCATCAAGCCCCGTGATTGCCGCGCCTTCCCGTGCCAACGCTTCGGTCAGAAGGCCCCCTCCGCACCCCACATCCAACCACGTCAGGCCCGCGTAGGGTTGAGACGGTGTGGAGGGTGGTGGCATGATGGCCCCAATTTGGTGGCGAATGTAGGCCAAGCGGAGCGGGTTCATCGCGTGAAGAAGACGAAACGGTCCCTCCGTGTCCCACCACGCCCTGGATTCGGCTTCAAACCGCGCGATGTCCTCGGGGTCCACGCTGGCGGAAAAAGGGGACGGGCGGCGGGCTTGGCGCACGGGGTTACTCGGTTCCGAGGCCAAGGGTGACCCAGTGCAGGTGTGGTCTCACTTCGCGGGCACCATCCCAAACCAGGCGCAGCGCGACAAACAGCACCACCAAAAACCCGAGGTACCCGATCCAGCGCCATCGCTCCAAAAGCCGCACGACAATTGCAGCGGCGCTGCCCATCAGCACAATCGAAAGTGCAAGCCCAAAGACCAAAATCCACAGATGATCCCGCGCCGCGCCCGCCACGCCCAGAACGTTATCAAGTGACATGGACACGTCCGCCACGACAATCGCGGCGACGGCGGACCGCAGGGTTGTCGCGCTCTTCCGGTGCCCGTGAGCCACCGAGGAGGAGGAGGCGGCTGCCTCGTGCCGTAGTTGGTGAAAGAGTTTCCACGCGACCCAGCACAGCAAAAGCCCACCCGCCAACGTCAAGCCAATGATTTTCATCATCTGCACGGCGAACAGCGCGAACAGAATCCGCAAGACCGTGGCGGCGAGAATCCCAAGGATAATCGCTTTCTTCCGCAGGGCCGGGGGCAATCCGCCCGCCGCCATGCCGATCACAATTGCGTTCTCGCCCGACAGCGTGAGGTCAATCAAGATGATTTGCAGAAAAGCCCAGGCTTGCGACCAAAGCTCCGAATCCGCCAAACTTGCAGGGAAAAGATCCATGGGGTGAGCTCCTTACTCCGTCTTTTTCCCCGCTCGGTCCAAGGCGCGGAGAACAAGTCCAGGGGTTAAAATTTCAGGCAACACAAGACCATCGGGTTCACCAGGGCCAAAAACGGCGTCAAATGGAACGCCGTACCGCCCGTACTTATTCAGAAACGCCGTCACCGCAAGGTTGGGCAGTGTCCAGTCGGCGCGAAGCGTCAGAATGTTGGGGTCACGCGCGAGACGTTTTGCCACGTCCGAACGGTCCAGAACAAACAGCTTGTTGGCTTTGCACGTGAGGCACCACGCGGCCGTCACGTCCACAAACACCGTGCGCCCCGCGGCCACTTCGCGCTCGATCACACGCTCGTCGAGGGCTGCCCAGGCAGGCTTGCCTGTTTGCGCATCAAGATCCCCCACGCCGGGATCAAAGGTGACAAGAACAAGGGCGACGAGGCTCATCGCCGCGACCGCAAGGCGTGCCATCAACCGCCGTTTCCGATTCCGCAAAAAGGCGAGCGTTCCTAAAATGCCCCCCAAGCACACCGCGACGCCGACCACGATGGCGGGCGCGACTTGAAGGGAAAGCACGTGCAACAGCCACGCGGCGGTGCCCGCGAGAACAAGCGCCAACACGCGTCGCAGCGTCTGCATCCACGCGCCGGGGCGCGGCAAAATCTGCGCCAAACGTGGCCATGCTGCGACGGCCAGGTAGGGCAACGCCATACCGATTCCCAGCGCGGCAAAGATCAGCAACGTCGTCCCGCTGTCGGCGACCAGCGCGAAGCTGACGGCCGTCCCCAGAAACGGTGCGGAACAAGGGGTTGCGAGCAGCGTGGCAAACGCACCTGTGGCGAAATTTCCCAAAGGTGTTGGCGTATGCTGATCGGTCTGCAACGCATCGGCCAGAGTTCGCGGCAGGTGCGCGATCCAAAGGCCTGCAAGGTTGGCTGCAAAAAACGTGAGCACCAGCGCGAGAAAGACCAGGAAAAGCGGCTCTTGGAATTGAACGCCCCATCCGACCGTGTGCCCGGCGGCTTTGAAGGCCAACATAAGCCCCGCGAGGGCTAAAAAGGACGCCTCGATTCCAGCGGCGGTCAGCAGGAACGACCGCCGAACGTCTTCTTGCCGTGTGGTCGCATGATGCGGATTCATCAACGCCAAAAGCTTCAAAGAAAGCACCGGCAAAACGCAGGGCATCAGATTCAGGATAAACCCACCCAGGAAGGCGAGCAGCACGATCATCAGCAGAGGCGGCAGGGGATGTGTCAGGGGATCCATGGGCTTGGGCGTCGGGGCAACGTCCGGCACCGGCAAAACGTCCAAGGCACGCTCAATCGCGCGATCACCGTCCACCAACGTGGCGGTGAGGCTCGCCCCCAGGGGAACGTCCTCCGTGGTGGTGCCCAAGGAGACCTGAATCGGCACGACAAACGACGCTTCGTGCCGATCGTCGCTGAGCGTCACTTTGGGCGAATTAAACTCAACGTCGGACGGACCTTCCAAGAAAAGAGTCGGGTCTGTGAACGGGGCATGAAGGCTTTTGGCCGTCACGTAAACAGAGCTTCCCTGACGCGAGGCCGCCCCTAGAACAAGGTCCGATTCCCCGGAGGGAGAGGGCACTTTCGCTCGGGCGGCTTTCAGGAGAGCGGAATCCGGACTTGGCGTTGCGGGGCCGTGCGGCACCTCCAGGGCAAGCACAAACGTCTTGGGCAAGCACAGCGTCTTGCACACAAGAATGTCCAGGTTGGCCCGAAGGTGCAGCGGTTTGCCGGGATGCACGAGCCGCGCCTCCAGGGGAAACACAACCGTCTGTTCGTACCCGATTCCCTCCAGCCCCAGGACCGCGAACCGCGAGGGGGCTGGGTAACTCAGCGTTGCTTTGGCCAGGTTGCTCGACGGGATGTTCACCCACGCCACATGGGGAGGCTGCCCCGCGCTGCCAGGGTTTCGCCAATACGTGTGCCAACCGGGGGCCAGACGCACCTCCAGCCCCAACGGGACGGTCGCCTCCGTGCCGACGCCAGAGACGCCCGCGATCAAACGCGCCGTGACCTCGGGGGGCTCGTTCGCGTGCTCGGCCTGCGCCGACACCAACACGAGGACGAGGGCCAGTGTCGCGACAACTCCGATGACGAATCCGCTCCGCGCAAGTTGCCGTGCCGCTGAAGCCAACGGGGTCCTTACCCCCGACATCCACGATGGAAAAACGGGAAAAGCCATGTCCCTCCTAACTTTCTCATGATTCGCGGTTCTGCTAAGGGGCGAAGTGTACCCCGCCCTGCCGTTCTCTTCCAGACCTTCTTGTGAAGGAATCAGGGCTTACGGAAAACGGCTCGGGATCGACTTTCGTCAAGATGACGGAAGTGGAGACAGGGCTGAGAAATCCTTGGCTTTCCCGGCTGCTCTACCCGCTCGTCCCACCCAGCGCACGGGCGAGTTTGGCGTAACTGCCCGAGAGCATCTCGCGTTCGTCCTTCCCCTGGCGGAGAAACTCCTCCAGCGGGCCGTAAAGAGAAATGGCCTCGTCCACCTCTTTGTTCGAGCCCTTGCGGTAGGCCCCGAGTCGGATCATCTCGGCCATGTTTTCGTAGGCCGCCAAGATTCGGCGCGCGCGCGTGACAAGGGCGTTTTCGTCGGCCGTGTTGCACGCGGGCATCGTGCGCGAGACGCTTCGCAAAATGTTGATCGCCGGGTAGCGTCCGCGCTCGGCAATGGCGCGTTCCAAGACGATGTGCCCGTCGAGAATCCCTCGGGCGGCGTCCGCAATCGGCTCGTTGTGGTCGTCCCCGTCCACGAGGACGGTGAAAAGACCCGTGATGCTGCCCTTGCCATTTTCGCCCGGCCCCGCGCGTTCCAACAGCTTAGGCAATTCCGCAAATGCCGTGGGCGGGTAGCCCTTGGTCGTCGGAGGTTCGCCCGCCGCAAGACCAATCTCGCGTTGCGCCATGGCAAAGCGCGTGACGCTGTCCATCAGGCAGAGGACGCTTTTCCCGAGGTCCCGGAAATATTCGGCAATGGCCAGAGTCATGTGGGCCGCTTGGCGGCGAATCAGCGCGGCCTCGTCGGAGGTCGCAACGACAACCACGCTGCGCGCAAGCCCCTCGGGGCCCAGCTCGTCGTTGATGAACTCTTGCACCTCGCGGCCACGTTCACCGATCAGGCCAATCACAGCGACATCCGCCGACGTGTACCGCGCGATCATGGACATCAAAATGGATTTGCCCACGCCCGAGCCCGAGAAAATCCCCATGCGCTGCCCTTCGCAGCACGTCAGGAACGCGTTCAGCGCCCGCACGCCGAGGTCCAGCTTGGCCCCAACGCGTTGCCGAAGGTGCGCAGGGGGGGGGACGTTGCGAATGGGATGCGGCATATTACCCCGAGGCAGAGGCGGGCCGCCGTCAATGGCTTCCCCGTGCGCGTTGATGACGCGCCCAAGCCACGCAGGTGTTGGCGCGATGGTTGGCTGCGATTCGGCAACATCGGCGCGGCACCCGATCCCGATCCCCTCCAGCGATCCAAAGGGCAGCATCAACGCCCGGTTGTCCCGAAAGCCGACAACCTCGCAGGGGATCTTGCGCCCGTTCCGCGCCCAAACAGCGCAGCGCCCGCCCACCGACAGGTAGCGCTCAACACCACTCGCTTCGATCAACAAGCCCTGCACACCCGTCACTCGCCCAAACACCTGGTGCGCAGGCACGGCGTTGATCGCTTCAAGAAGAGACGCGGAGCACAGGGTCATGGACAGGGGAAGGACCGAAGAGAGGGCCGCCAAAAGCGAAGGCAGACGCAGAAGATGCACCACCCTACCACAACATCTCCCCCCGTCGCGAGCGGAGCGGCGCGATCCAGGTAAGATTCCTACATCCTGAAACGTTGGTTTTGAGAGGCGACGGTGAAGCGGAGGTTGGCTTATCCCTTGTCAGCCTCACGCCCCGGCTTGGGCCTTGCGCCGATAGCTCTCGATCCGTTCGACCAAGAGGGGGCGGAAGTGGCGGATCAGGCCCTGGACGGGCCAGGCTGCGGCGTCCCCCAGGGCGCAGATGGTGTGCCCTTCGATTTGCTTGGTGACCTCCAGCAGCGTGTCAATCTCGGCGACCTCGGCGCGGCCCTCCACCATGCGGCAGAGCGTGCGCCAGAGCCAGCCGGTACCCTCGCGGCAGGGGGTGCATTGGCCGCAGCTTTCGTTCATGTAAAATCGGCTGAGGCGGGCGATGGCCGCAATCAGGTCCGTGGACCTGTCCATGACGATGACCCCCGCCGTCCCGAGGCCCGAGCCCACCGCCTGCAGGCTGTCGAAGTCCATGCTGACGGTCTCACAGACCTCGCGCGGCAACAGCGGCACCGATGAGCCGCCGGGGATCA
Source organism: uncultured Pseudomonadota bacterium (assembly GCA_903869345.1). Classification (GTDB taxonomy): domain Bacteria; phylum Pseudomonadota; class Alphaproteobacteria; order UBA9219; family UBA9219; genus CAIPYM01. The sequence goes on along the minus strand of CAIPYM010000015.1, from coordinate 11,554 downwards.
CGGCCAGCAGATTGTCCCACCCGCCGCGCACGCCGCCCGCGTGTTTTTCGATGAGTTCGCGGAGAGGAAGGCCCATTTCCTCTTCGACGTTGCGCGGGCGGTTCACGTGCCCCGACAGGCAGAAAAGCTTGGTGCCCGTGTTGCGCGGCTTGCCGATCCCAGCGAACCAGGCGCTTCCACGGCGTAAAATCTCGGGCACGACGGCCAGAGTCTCAACGTTGTTGATGATCGTCGGGCACCCGTAAAGGCCGATCTCGGCGGGGAAAGGCGGCTTGCAGCGGGGCTGGCCCTTCTTGCCCTCCAAGCTTTCCAGAAGCGCGGTTTCCTCGCCGCAGATGTAAGCGCCTGCACCCCGGTGGATGACGACCTCGCAATCCCAGCCCGAGCCCGCCGCGTTCCGGCCCAAAAGCCCTGCCGATTTTGCTTCATCCAAGGCGCGGCTGAGGCGCTGAGCCTCGGCGTAAAATTCGCCCCGCACGTAGACAAACGCTGTCCGCGCTCCAATCGCAGCCGACGCGCACAGAATCCCCTCCAGCAGACGATGGGGATCGAAGCGTAAGATATCGCGGTCCTTGCACGTTCCAGGTTCGGACTCGTCGGCATTCACGACCAGGTAATGCGGCCTGTCGGGGGCCGGAACCTTCGGCATGAACGACCATTTGCGCCCCGTCGGGAACCCCGCCCCCCCTCGCCCGCGAAGCCCCGAATCGAGGACCTCTTTGATGATGGCCTCCGCGCCCCGGCGCACAAGACTTGAGGTCCCGTCCCACACGCCACGTCGCCGCGCCGCGTCCAGGGACCCTGGCTCCAGGCCTTGCAGGTTCGTGAAAATGGCATCGGCGGGCGCGAGCATCGGAGGGCCTCTTACCGCTCAGGCTTGGGAAGCGCTGGACCCGTTGCGGCCAGCGTGTCCAGCAGGGTGTTCAGGGTCTCAGGCGTGAGGTTTTCGTAGTACAAATCGTTGATTTGCACGACAGGGGCGTTCACGCACGCGCCGAGGCACTCTACTTCTTTCAGCGAAAAGAGGCCGTCCCGAGTCGTGCCACCGTCTTCTTCGACGTTCAATTTGGCGCGGCACGTTTTCCACAAATCTTCCGCACCGCAGAGGCAGCACGGCGTCGTGCGGCAGACCTGAACTTCATACCGACCCACGGGCTCCAGGTTGAACATGGTGTAGAACGAGGCCACCTCCCGCACTTTCAGGGGTGAAAGGCCCAGGAAATCCGCGACGTAAGCTAACGCGGCGGGCGAAAGCCACCGCCCGTTTTGACGCTGCGCCAGGTCCAGCAGAGGCAACAAAGCACTGGCGGAGCGCCCGGCGGGGTAACGGCCCACGATCCCACGGGCCAACGTCTCGTTCTCGGCCGTGAATCGAAAGTCGGGCGGAGCGCCTTGGGGGTGCCAAGCGGAGGGGGATTCACCTGTCACGGAGCCTCCCTAACAGGGTCAGAACACAAAAACGGACACGGACGAACGCCGATCCGGACGGTGCGGGAAGAGACGGGGCCGATCAGCGTGGCGCGAGTGACGGGACTTGAACCCGCGACCTTCGGCGTGACAGGCCGACGCTCTAACCAACTGAGCTACACCCGCTTTGTTTCCGCAGCAGCAGGGGGGACGTTTAAGCCCCCTGAGGGGGACTGTCAACCGGTTGAACGAGCCTATGTCACGGAATGCCCCCTTGTCCGGGGCATGGTTTTTTCGCATAAAAGCGCGGGTGTTCCGTCACGTTTCGGAGGTTTTCCCATGAAACTCATCGGGCTTTTGGGGGGGACAAGCTGGCCCTCCACGTTTGGGTATTATGAGATTCTCAACCGCGCGGCTAACGAACGGTTTGGTGGGTATCACTCGGCGCGAATCCTCCTCTCCAGCATTGACTATCACCCGATCAAAAGCCTCTACCCCAACGGATGGGACGCTATTCAGAATCTTTTGGCCCAGGAAATCCTCTTTTTGGTGGACCGCAAGCCGGATTGCCTGATCGTGGGGAATAACACCCTGCACAAGGCCCTGGATCCCCTGTTGGAGCGTCTAAATCTTCCCGTTCCTGTTTTTCATGCGGGCCGTTTGGCCGCCGAAGAAGCCGTGCGCGCGGGGTATGCCAGCGTGTTGCTGGTCGGAACGCCCTTCACGATGGAAGACGGATTCTTTGCCAAGTACTTCGAAGATCAGGGAGTCACGGTCGTGATCCCCACGCCGGAGGATCGGGCGCGGATCAAGACGTGGCACACGCAGCTGGCCAAGGGCATCGTTTCCCCTGCGTGCGTGGAGGACCTTTCAGTGATTCTCACGCGCTACCCCCAGGTGGACGCGGTGGTCCTTGGCTGCACCGAGCTTCCTCTTGCGATCCGGGAGGACACCTCACCGAAACCGCTGATCAACCCCGTCCTCTGCCAATGCGCGGCGGCGGCGCGTTTCGCCTTCGACGAGGCCACATCGTGAGCGTCCTCTACCAAGCTCTTGACCGTGCGGCGCTTGAGGCCGAGCCGGAGTCCGTGCCCTGGGTGGCCTTGGCCCCCGGCCTTGCGCGGCGACGTCGGATGGTCTGGGCGTGGGGCGGAGGCGTTATGGGCCTTGTCGCGTTGGTCCTCATCGGCACCGTTGGGGGGGGCTCTGGTTCATCGCCCCTGAACGCGGCGCTGAGCCCTCCGTCCACGCCGCTGTTGGAGTCGGTTCATCCGTCAGGGGGAGCACCATCCTCGACGCCGCCCCTCACCCCCGCCGCCCCTAAGACGGAGCCGCAGGAAGCGTCGGCCCCACCTCCCGCGAACGTTCAGGGCGTGGCTCTTCCCCTGACCGATCAAATCGCGCTGGCCCTTCCCGAGACCGCCCTTACTCCGCCCGCATCCCGCCCCCTCCCGGAGGCCGTCAACGGCACGGTGACCGACGAGGGAGACGATGCGATGTTTGTCGATTCACGGAAGGACGCCGAGGACGATCGCCTCCGCGAGGCCTACGACCAGCTTCAACGTCACGCGTGGACCTCGGCGCTGGCTCTTTATGACCGCGTTCTCGCGCAGAATCCCGACCATGAAACGGCCTGGCAAGGTCGTCTGTATGCCCTGGAACACGCGCGAACCTCGGCCGCGCTGCATCGGCTTCAGGCCCTCAGCCGAGCCTTCCCGGAGAAGGCCCCCGTTTGGGCTTCGCTGGCTCGGGTTTTGGCCGAGCGGGACGAGGCGTTCGCCTCTCTGCGCGCTTGGCGACGGGCCGACGAGCTGGCTCCGGACACTCCGGCCTTTTCCTTGGGACGTGCCGTGATGGCGGACCAGCTGGGCTTGGGGGCTGAGGCGCTGACGACCTACCGCCGTTTGCCGCTTCCCTGGCCCGACGATGTGGCGCGGCGCGTGGAACGACTCAGCGCGACAGCGCCCGAGGACCACGAGGCCCCCGTGGACGAGCGTTTGCTGAACCCATTCCCAAGTGATGATCGTCAATCGCAACAAGAAAGAGACGCCTCTTACGAGGATGACGAGGAACCGTCTCCTCAAAGATAAGGGTGTTCTCTGCCTGCTTGCGCGGCATGATTCCCCCTCAACTCAAGAAAATGGTGTCCCCGATAGGATTTGAACCTACGGCCCCAAGTTTAGGAAACTTGTGCTCTATCCAGCTGAGCTACGGGGACTTGGCGCATTTGCCCGCACCTGAAAACCTCGCGTTCGGGCCACGAGAGCCCGGCAACCCTTGCGAGGGCGTTTATGCCTGATGATGCTCCCCCTCGCAAGGGAGACCGAGCGATTGTCTGAGCAACACACGAACGTTTCCGCCGTTTCTTGGGTACAAGATGGCCCGGTTTCTGCAGAGGATCCTTGGAAAAACACTTTGCCCCATGGGAAAAATCCTCATCGCAGGAAGGACGATGAGGGTGTAGAAATCTCGTCCACAGTCCCTCAACCCAGGTGAGAAGAGCAGGAGGCGATGATGAGAAAACTCGGGATCGTGATTGTGCTCGCGGTTTTGGGAGCAGCCGGGTGGGTGTGGCAAACAGGAATCGCGCAACACACACTCGGCGAGATGTATGCCAAAGGGACGGTCGTTTCAAAAAACGCGCCTCAAGCCATGGCCTGGAATCGTAAGGCCGCTGAGAAAGGGTGTGCAAAGGCGCAGTCTACCCTCGGCCTCGCGTATGCTAAGGGGCAAGGTGTGCCGCAGGACTATGCTCAAGCCATGGTTTGGTTTCGCAAGGCCGCTGAGCAAGGTGAGGCGGCGGCGCAAAACAACCTCGGCGTCGCGTATGCCACGGGGACGGTTGTGCCAAAAGACGCAACCCAGGCCGTGGCCTGGTACCGCAAGGCGGCTGAGCAAGGTCTTGCGGGAGCACAGAACAATCTCGGCGAGGCGTATGACAAAGGGCAAGGGGTTCCGAAGGATACGACTCAAGCTGCCGCATGGTACCGCAAGGCCGCCGAGCAAGGTCTTGCGAGGGCACAAGTCAACCTCGGTGTCATGTATAACATGGGGCAAAGCGTGCCGAAAGATGATGACCAAGCCGTGGCCTGGTACCGCAAGGCCGCTGAGCAAGGTCTTGCAGAAGCACAATTCAGTCTCGGTGTGATGTATGCCAAGGGACAAGGTGTGCCGAAGGACGAGGCGCAAGCCGTCACGTGGTACCGCAAGGCCGCCGAGCAAAATCTGGCAAAAGCGCAAACCAACCTCGGGGGGATGTATCGCAATGGGTTGGGGGTGCTGAAAGATGAGGAGCAAGCCCTTGCCTGGTACCGCAAGGCGACCGAGCAAGGTGATGCGGCGGCGCAATTAAACTTCGGTGTGATGTATGACACGGGGCAAGGCGTGCCGAAAGACGATGAGCAAGCCGTGACCTGGTACCGCAAGGCCGCTGAGCAAGGTCTTGCAGAGGCACAATTCAGTCTCGGTGTGATGTATGCCGAAGGCCGAGGTGTGTCGAAGGACGAGGCGCAAGCCGTCACGTGGTACCTCAAGGCCGCTGAGCAAGGTCTTGCGAAGGCGCAAACCAACCTCGGGGTGATGTACCGCAATGGATTGGGGGTTCCGAAAGACGAGGACCAGGCCGTTATCTGGTATCGCAAGGCCGCCGAGCAAGGTGACGCGGCGGCGCAATATAACCTTGGCCTGATGTATTGCTTTGGGCAAGGTGTGCCGAAGGACTATGCCCAAGCCTATATGTGGACCAACCTCGCAGCGGCACAGAGGATGCCGGAGTCCATCACCCTCCGAAATTCCTTGGAAAAAGAATTAACCCCCACACAAATCGAGGACGGGCAACGGTTGACGCGGGAATGGCTCGCGGCGCATTCGAAAGGAACCGTTCCGTAAAGAGGGACGGAGCTGTGTCGTCTGTCCTGCTCTGCCCCATCCCCTTCCCCGTCGTCCCGGCGAAAGCCGGGACGACGTTTCTTTTTTTGCCCCGCCTTTTCCGCCGTCATCGCGAGGCCCCGAAGGGGACGTGGCGATCCATCTCCGGCTCTTTCCGTTAGCCCGATAGTTCTGTGAGCTGGATCGCTTCGCTCCGCTCGCGATGACGACGGAGAGGGCGGGGTGTCACAGAGGGTTCGGTTTTTGCCCCGTCCCCTCCACCGTCATTTCGGGCGAAAGCCGAATCCAGGCTCTTCCTCCTCTCGCAGAAAGAACAACGGTGGTGTAAAAATCCCATCCACCAACAGGCCCTTGATCGAGGTGCACAGAGGAAGAGAGGCGACGATGAAGAGGATACCGGTGGCTCTCCTTGTGCTGGCCGTGCTGGGCGCAGCAGGGTGGGCATGGCAAACAGGAATCGTGCCCTACAAAATCGGCAAAATGTACGACGAAGGGACGTTCGTTCCAAAAGACGAGACCAAAGCCCTCGCGTGGTACCAACACGCCGCCGAGCAAGGCAACGTTGAGGCGGAATGCCGATTGGGACTCATGTATTTCTATGAGTATGGCGTTTCAAAAGACGAAGCCAAAGCCGTTGTGTTATTTCGCGAGGCCGCCTTACAAGGTTCTGCAAAAGCGCAATACAACCTTGGCGTCGCGTATGCCGAGGGGCGAGGGGTGCCCAAGGACGAGGCCCAAGCCGTGGCCTGGTTTCGTCAGGCGGCTGAACAAGGAAACCCAAAGGCGCAATACAACTTTGGGGTGATGCATGATCATGGGCGAGGAGTGCCAAAGGACGAGGCTCAAGCCGTCACGTGGTACCGCAAGGCCGCCGAAAAAGGGCTGGCGGACGCGCAATTCACCTTCGGCGTGATGTACGCCAAAGGGCAAGGGGTTCCCAAGGATGAAGCTCAAGCCGTGGCCTGGTACCGCAAGGCCGCTGTCCAAGGGCTTGCGGATGCACAATACAACCTTGGTTACATGTACGCCCATGGACAAGGCGTTCCGAGAGACGACGTCCACGCCCTGACCTGGTATCGCAAAGCGGTCGAGCAAGGTCTGGCCGAGGCACAGTTCACTCTCGGCGTCCTCTATGCCAAGGGACAAGGGGTTCCGAAGGATGAGGCCCAAGCTGTTGCCTTGTTGCGTAAGGCGGCTGAACAGGGGCATGCCAAAGCCCAAGCTAACCTCGGGATGATGTACGCGAGCGGACGGGGCGTTCCGAAGGACAACACGCAGGCTTTCACTTGGTATCACAAGGCCGCCGAGCAAGGTCTGGCGGGGGCGCAATGCAGTCTCGGCTTGGCCTATGCCCAGGGACGAGGTGTGCCGAGGGACGATTCAAAAGCCGTTGTTTGGTTCCGCAAGGCCGCTGAGCAGGGTCTTGCGGAGGCCCAGTTCCGTCTTGGCTGGGCCTACGCCACGGGACAAAGTGTGCCGAAGAACAACGCCCAAGCCATCACCTGGTGGCGTAAAGCAGCCGAGCAAAGTTATGCGATGGCGCAAAACAACCTCGGGGTCGCGTATGCCAAAGGGGAAGGCGTGCCGCAGGATGATGCCCAAGCCTTTGCCTGGCTTAGAAGGGCAGCCGAGCAAGGGGATGCGGAGGCACAAGTCAACCTCGGAACCGCGTATGCCAAAGGGCGAGGGGTGCCAGAGGATTGGGTTCAGGCCTACATGTGGGCCCGTCTCGCGGCAGTTCAGGGTTTACAAAAATCCATAACCTGGCGGGATTCCTTGGAAAAAAAATTAACCTCCGCGCAAATCGCGGAAGGCCAAAAACTCGCGCGGGAATGGCTCGCGGCGCATCCGAAGGCGACGGCTCCATGAAGAGGGACGGGGCTGTGAACCCAAGAAAACGAAAAGGGATGACAAGGAAGGGGGCGGGCGGGACAAAAACCGAACCGTCTTCTCTGTCCTTCTCTGTCCCCTCTTCCGTCATCGCGAGGCCCCGAAGGGGCCGTGGCGATCCATCACCTGCCCTGTCCGTTACACCGAGAGCCCGTGAGCTGGATCGCTTCGCTCCGCTCGCGATGACGATGGAGAAGACAGTGCCTCAAAAGGGAGCCGCCCTTGCGACGCTCGCGACGGTTCTTTTTTGCTCTGTCCCCTCCCCCGCCCTTGCGAGCCCCCGAAGGGGCCGTGGTGATCCATCTCCTGCCCTGTCCGTTACACCGAGAGTCCGTGAGCTGGATCGCTTCGCTCCGCTCGCGATGACGGTTCTTGTTCTTTCCCGTCCCCTCCACCGACCTTCCGGCGAAAGCCGGAATCCAGAGTCCTTGACCCCGGCCTTCGCCGGGGTGACGGCGGGTGAAGCGGCAGAGACGTCTTCCGTCCTGCCCCAAGAAGGTTGGGGGAAGTGATGCCGCGAAACGTTTCCTCTCCCACCTTGCCAACGCTCGGGGCCCCGGAGGCCCCGACGCCCGTCATGGCGCAGTACTTGGCGGCCAAGGCGCAGCACCCGGATTGCCTGCTCTTCTTTCGTCTCGGCGATTTTTACGAGCTGTTTTTTGACGACGCGCTTAAGGCCGCTCGCGCCCTGGACATTGCGCTGACGCACCGGGGGCGGTTTCAGGGCCAAGACGTGCCGATGTGCGGTGTGCCGTTTCATGCGTATGAAAATTACCTCGCGCGTCTGATCCGCCAAGGTTTCCGCGTGGCCCTCTGTGAGCAGACCGAAAGCCCGGTGGCTTCCGGGGACCGCAAGGGCAGCAAGGGCCTGATCGCGCGGGAGGTTGTGCGCGTCGTGACCCCCGGCACCGTGACCGAGGATTCGCTTTTGGAGGCCGGAGCCTCGAACCCGCTGGCGTGCGTCACGCGCGTTGAGGGCGCGTATGGCCTTGCGTGGTGCGATTTGGCGGAAGGCGTGCCTCGGCTGGAGACGCTGAATGTGCGCGACCTCGCGGCGGCGTTGGCCCGTGTCGCCCCGTGCGAGATCCTGACGTCCTCGCGGCTGGTGGACGATCCCGAAAGTGCCTCGGTCCTTGCGGCGTGGAAGGATCAGCTGGTCCCTTTGCCGCCGGGACGGTTCAACCCCGACAGCGCCCGCGAGATTGCGCAAAAGACGTACAACGTCCGCGACCTTGGCGCGTTCGGGACGTTCACGCCCGCCGAAGTCACGGCGCTGGGGGCGCTGTTGGATTACCTCGCGCTGACGCAAAAAACGACGCGCGTGCCTCTGGCCGTGCCGCGCCGCGCCGAGGAAGGTGGGTTTCTCAGCCTGGATCCCGCCACGCGGCGCAACCTGGAAATCACCCGCACGCTGTCCGGGGAACGGGCGGGGAGCCTGCTCGCCGCCGTGGACCGCACCTGCACCGGCGCGGGGGCGCGGCTTTTGGCAACGCGCCTCTCGGCCCCTTTGGTGGACGAACGCGTGATTGCCGAGCGGCTGGAGGCAATTGCGTTTTTCGTGGATCGGAGTGAGCTCCGCGCCAAAGTGCGGGAGCATCTTCGGGCGACGCCGGACCTTGAACGCGCCCTCGCGCGGTTGGCGCTCAAACGTGGCGGTCCCCGCGATCTTGCATCGGTGCGCGAGGCCTTGCGCCATGCCGAATCCTTGCGCGGCCTTTGGCTGGAGGCGACCTCTCCCGCGCATCCGGGGCCTTCGGAACTGGACGAAGCCGCCGCGCTTTTCGGCGCCCTTGGGGAATGGAGCGACCGCCTGACGCAAGCGCTAACCGAGCCTTTGCCCCTGTTAGCGCGGGACGGTGGGTTCATCGCAAGGGGCTACGCGCCGCACTTGGACGAATGGGTCACGCTGCGCGACGAAGGCCGCCGTCTGATCGCGGGGCTTCAGCAAAAATACGTGGCGCAAACGGGTGTCGCGAATCTCAAGATTAAGCACAACGCGATCATTGGCTTTCACATCGAGGTCCCGGCGGGCCAAGCGGACAAGCTGGGGACAGAGCCCGAGACGTTCATTCACCGCCAGACGCTGGCGGGGGCGGCGCGTTTCACGACGAATGCGCTCATGGACCTGGAGCGTCGCAGCGCCGAGGCCTCCGGCAAAGCGTTGGCCACCGAGATTCAGATTTTTGAGGACCTGGCCCAGGGCTTGATGCATCGCCTGGAGGACCTTCGCACACTCGCGGCGGGGCTTGCGGTGTGGGACGTGACGGCGGGTCTGGCCGAACTCGCCCAGGTGCAGCGCTACGCTCGCCCCACCGTGGACCGCACGGCAACGCTGAGAATCGTCAAGGGTCGCCACCCCGTCGTGGAGCAAGCCCTGAGGTCGCAGGGCGGCGCGGCGTTTGTCGGCAACGGGTGTGACCTGAGCCCGGAAGGACGGCTCGGGCTTCTCACGGGGCCCAACATGGCGGGCAAATCCACATTCCTCCGGCAGAACGCGCTGATCGTTCTTTTGGCGCAAATGGGCAGCTTTGTGCCCGCCGTCTCCGCACACATTGGCCTTGTGGACCGCCTGTTTAGCCGCGTCGGGGCGGCGGATGATCTGGCTCGGGGCCAATCCACGTTCATGGTCGAAATGCTGGAGACGGCAGCGATTCTGAACCAAGCGACTCCACGTTCCTTTGTCATTCTTGATGAAATCGGACGCGGCACCGCCACGTACGACGGCCTGTCGCTGGCTTGGGCGACGGTGGAGCATCTGCACAACGTCTTGCAGTGCCGCGCCCTGTTCGCCACGCATTACCACGAACTGACGGCGCTGGCGGGCAGTCTGCCCGCGTTGTTTTGCGCGACGTTGCGCGTACGTGAATGGGAGGGCGGTATCGTCTTCACGCACGAGGTCATCGCGGGCGTTGCGGATCGTTCCTACGGCCTGCATGTCGCTCGCATGGCGGGCCTGCCCGAGCCCGTTCTGGACCGTGCGGCGCATGTCCTTGCGGACCTGGAAGCCAAAGCCCGTGATTCGGGATTCACGGTTTCGGGGGCCACCGTTCCCACGCACGAATCGTCCCAGACGCATTCGCCCACGCCTGAACCTTGGGCGGCCTTGAAAGCCCTTTTGGAGGCGACGGACCCCGACGCCCTGACTCCCCGCGACGCTCTTGCGCTCCTCTACCAATTGAAAACCGCCGCCCGCGCGGGAAGCGCGTGAGATTCGCTCGCCGCGTCTAGAGCTTCGCCAACGGTTGCGGGAAGCACGGCGGTGTTTCCTCTCCCTCAAGCAAGGCATCGCGCCCTGCCTCCTTTGAGGTCTGTTCCGCGCTGGATTCCCTGCTCATTTTATTTTCTACAAGAGAGTTTACGCCGTTACTGTCAAAGTAAAAAACAGAGCTATCTCTTTGTTGAAAAACAATTTTAGAATGCAAGCAATTCAATCATTGCTCATCCTGCACAATGTGCGCTAGGATAAGCCGTTTGAAAAAGGAGAGTCGTTTTGATGTTGCAGGGGAGGTTCCGTGACACATCCACCCTTTGAAGATTTTATGAAACCGGAGAGTCTAGCTCATTATTTGAGAGTTGACTGTCCTGTGGTTGTGTTGAGTGTCAATGACCTTCGAAATAAAAATACTTTTGTTTTTCGTCTTATTAAAAGTGGAGCTCGGGATGTTTGGGGTGAATTATTTCAACAAGGTGAGCTTGATTTGTTGGAAGGCGCGCTTCAGGTTCTGCGCTCCGTGAAAACGGCTGGCATAGAACCTCTCATGTCTCACCATTTTTGTGATCGTAACCCTATTCTGGTCCTTGTTAAAATATGTCCTTCCGATTTGACGGATCAAAGGTGGTTAAACCATCAATTGAAGGAATCTATATTTATCAATGATTTGTCATGGGACAATGCTTTTGAAACAGCAATTTTGAGGGACCTGATAGATGCTTTGACCATCAGCGGGTTTGCGGAATGGAATCCACGTATTCAGACGGGCCCACCCTCTCAAGAAGCAAGATATGCTCATCATCTCCGAGTGGATACTCGCGTTCTTGAGATGGGCAAAAAAAACATCCTTTCAGCGGAACATGTTACTGCATTGATTAGAGCAAGAGCTGTTCTTGCCTTTTTGGAAAGCGCACAGGCTTTCTGGGACTCGCGAACGCATCCCCAAATACCCTTTCAGATTTCCCCGTCTTCCTGGACAGCTCTTGCCCTTAACGCAACGAAAACAGGGCGCGAAGTGCCTAATTGTTTGGTCCCAATAAGTAGTGGAGAGGGTTTGAGTGAAAAAGGTGTGGGTGATCTCGCCACTCTGAGAGGATTTTCTCATAGGGTGAGAGGAACTTCAAGGCCTTAAGCTCGCGCTGGAAGTTATAAGCCATC
>CAIPYM010000014.1 GCA_903869345.1 uncultured Pseudomonadota bacterium | reverse complement strand
GCCCTCGCCGATTCTTCTGCCTTACCGTGGCGTTGGCCCCCGCGTGGACCCGTCGGCGTTTCTCGCGCCTGGGGTTGTTGTTGTGGGCGATGTTGTCATCGGGCCTCAGACTTCGGTGTGGTTCGGAAGCGTCCTCCGGGCTGACATGGGCACGATCCGCGTCGGAGCACGGTCCAACCTTCAAGAAGGCACGGTCGTTCACGTCACCTCGGGCGGCCAAGGCGTTTTCATCGGCGACGATGTGACCATCGGGCATCAGGCCCTTGTGCATGAATGCCGCCTTGAGGATCGCGCCTTTGTCGGCATGCGGGCTGCCGTTCTGGACGGCGCGGTGATCGAATCTGGCGGGGTCCTGGCCGCCGGAGCTCTTTTGACGCCCAACAAGCGCCTGCCCTCCGGTCAAGTGTGGACGGGGATTCCGGCACGCTATTGGCGCGACGTGACCCCGGATGACTGGGCAACCTTTACGAGCCCCGCCGCCGAATATGTGGAACTGGTCCGGCATTACGGGGGGAAGTTGAACGAATCCCTAAGGGCGGTTCCATGACGTCAGGACGATTCATCACATTTGAGGGCGGCGAAGGGACGGGCAAGTCCACTCAGGTCAATCGCCTTGTGGATTTTCTGCGCTCCCGTGGAATCGAGGCCCTCGCCACGCGCGAACCCGGCGGCCCCCCCGGAGCCGAGGCCATCCGCGCCCTGTGGCTTCACACGCCGCCCGAACCCTGGGACCCTCTGACGGAGGTGCTGCTCGTCATGGCCGCGCGGCGAGAGCACCTGGTCAAAACCATCTGGCCCGCCCTGAGGCGCGGGGTCTGGGTGATCTCGGACCGATTCGCCGATTCAACCCTCGTGTACCAAGGGGCCGGGCTCGGTCTGGACGACGACCTCATCCGCCGCCTTTACCGCGACGTGGCGGGAGATTCCGCCCCGGACCTCACAATTCTGTTGGACGCGCCGGTGGACGTTGGACTCGCGCGCATGAGCGCCCGCCGGGGCCCCGATGATCGCTATCAACAACAAGACGTCGTTTTTCACGAAACGCTTCGCGCAGCTTACCTCCGCTTAGCCCTCGCCGAACCCACGCGCTTTCGCATCGTGGAGGCCTCGGGCGACGCAGACAGCGTTGCGCAGGCCGTGAGGACGATTTTGGAATCCGACGTCCGTTGGACGATGGCCTAACCCTCGCGGGGCTTTAACACCCGGAATCGGTAAAGTTTGACGCCGCCGGACGCCAACGCGTCGGCCCGTCCAAGCCACGGCGTCAATTCTTGGTGGATGAACGCCCGCGTCACATCATCCAGCGAAGAATCCTGCAAAAAAGCCGCAAGCCGCCCCAAGCCCTGACGCACTTCCGCAAGGTAGGGGACGGTCTCATCGTCGCTCTCAATGTCCATAATCCCCACGCTCGCCCACGCCTGCCGCATTTCCTCAAGGCACAGAGGCTCGGCGTGGGGTTCCTGAATGAGCCATCCCGTGACGGTCGGCGAAAGCCCGGCCTGCGTGTCCAGAACATAGTCCGTGAACACAAGAGGTCGCCCCGGCTTCAACGCCTTCAGAATCGATTCGAAAAAAACGGCCTTGTGCGCCACGCGGTAAAAAAGCTCACGCGCCATCACGCCATCGTAGAGGTCGGACGCCTGAAACGTCGCCGGGTCATAGAGCACACGGTCCCCTTCACCGATCAACCGCCCGTTCGATTCCAAGCCCGTCACCGTGATGCCCGGAATCTGCGTTAACGCCCGCAAAGGTCCCCCTAACCCCGCCGAAAGATCCAAAAGACTCTGCGGGGGATCGGTGCCTTCGGCTCGAATCCCAAGAGGCATCAACAGCCGCGCCATCACGTCCGCGCAAGAAGGCAAAGCCTGCCCAGGTCCCCAAAGGGTCTCCAGCAACTGAGGCAACGTGATGCTCGGCTTACGGACACGGGACTTCCTGACGTTGGGCGCGGACTCGCGACGTGACGTTGACCGCCACCCGTGCGTCCACACCCCCGCAGGAGGATTGCTCCAGATGTCCTGCGCAAGCCCCTTAAGGGCACGGCCAAGGCGTCTTCCCCAGCCGGGAGACGCAGGACGGACAGAATCGGAAGGCATGCGGGGCGTTGTCAGGAGAGGTTTCCGGGGGAACGACGCGAATCGCTGATGCATCCTACACTGCTTCAGGTGAAACCGGATCCCCCCTTCTGAGGGGCCTCAACCTTAAGCAGCATAGGGGCTGCACAGGGCATTGTCGAACGGAAGACAGCATGCTAGACACTCCCACGGCGGTGGCGCCCTTGTGTCGGGCGCTACGGTTTTTCCTTATTCCTCCGTGATGACGAGCGTTTCGTCGCATGATTTTCCCCGACTCCCCGATTTCTCCGCCCAGGTGCTCGCGCCTCGCGTGGAAGCCTGCTGCCCGAGCGTTCCTCGCCCTTGGCACCGTTTTTCTCATGGGCGGAACCCTGGTTCCGCTCGCGTCCGTCGCCCACGCCGCCGCAGCGTCCCCTCCGCCACCCTTATCCGTCGGGGGCGTGGTCGCAGCGATTCGCGGTACGCACGCGGACATGGGCTTTGCGAAGTCAAGTGCCCCTCCAGGGGCCCTCGGCATCAACCTTCCTGGACTTTCAACCTCCTTGCCGATGGGCAATCCTCCGGGAGAAACACCGTTGGTGGAGTCCTCTGCGCCTGGATCTTCTCCGCCTGGATTGTCCTCAACGGAGGCCCCCCCCCAGCTGCCCGGCGAAGAAAACCTGACGGTGGATCCTGCGCAGCTTGAGCAACAAGCCCAGGAAGAAGCCGCACGGGCGGCGATTGAGGAGGAGCAAAAGCAGCAAAACTTCCGGCGCAACTCGTTTGAAAAAGCCGCGGGAGGCCTGCTTCCCCTCACCCCCGACGAGGTGAGAGATTTCATGCGTCGCGTGGAAGCCACCCAAAAAGCCGCCATCCCCCCTTCCGAGGGACCGCCTAAAGGGGGAACAAAAGTCGTCACCGTTGAGTTGGATCCGGGGGCTGTCCCGCCTCAGATTGATCTTGCCGCCGATCATGTCACGACCGTGGATGTCGTGGACGCCACGGGAGCTCCCTGGCCCATCCTGGATGTCGGCATAGGAGGCAATTTTGAAGTTACGCCCACACAAGCTGGGTCGCATGTGCTTCGCGTCGTTCCGTTAGTTCGGTCGGGCGGTGGAGACCTTTCCCTCCTTCTCAAGAATCTCCCAACACCGGTGATTTTCCGCCTGGTCGCAGGTGGGCCTTCGTACCAAATGCGCTACGATGTCCAGATTCCTAAGATGGGCCCCAACGCCAGGACGCCTTTGATTAAACTCAAAGGAAAAGAGCTGGCTGCGGGCGATGAGACCCTCACTCTTGTGCTTCAGAACGCGCCGCCCAAGTCCGCCGAACGTCTGACCATCAGCGGCGTCGACATGCGAACCATGGCCTGGCGTCTCGGCAACCGCGTTTTCGTGCGCACGCCCTTGACTCTTCTCTCCCCTGCCTGGAACGCCAGTGTCTCGTCTTCCGACGGCACAACGGTTTATGATATTGGAGAAGCTCCTGTGTTGCTTCTCTCGGACAACGGTGCCCTTATTCGGGCACGCCTCACGAAAGACGAGGGCCAGAACGATGGCCAACACCCCTAGTTTCGACGAATTCGACCAAGGCCTAGCCGGTGACCAGCCCGAGCGTCTTCCCGCAGCCGGGAAAGGTCCAGGGTTGGCCGCGCGAATCGGTGAGGCGTGGCGCACACGTCCCCTCATCAAGCTAATCGCGATCGTGACCGTTGTCGCCCTGGCCATCGCCGGTTCTCTGGGGGTCTTTTCGTCGTCCTCGGCGCCAGACATTTCAACACTGGGCGCTCCCCCTCCCCTCAAAGAAGCCCCTGGGGGTAAAGCTTCGCCGTTTTTTATCGACCAAAACAAAGAGGCCAGTGCTCAACGTGCTGACCAAGCCGCAAGCCAAGGCGGAAGCGCTCTTCCGACACCGGTAGGGCAGAATATCGATATCGGCGAATTAATGCAAAAGAACTCACAAGATCCCTTGGTGGAGTTTAGGGCCGAAACCGACCGTCTGCGTCAACAAATTCAACAAGAACAAAAGCAAAATGCACAGCAGATTCAAGTTCTTCAGCAACAAGTCCGGCAACCGCAAGTGGCAACGCAGCAAGAAGACAACTCGCTGGCCCTCGCGATGCAACAGCAGATGGAAAAACTTTCCGAGAAATGGACCCCCCAGGGAATCAAGATTGTGGCCGGCACGGGCGAAGGCCGCGCCGATGAACTCACCAGTCGCCTTTTAACGAAAGGGGCCCCCAGCGCCACCACGGTCCAGGGCGTTGGCGATCAAACTCCTTCCCCCGAAGTGCCCGCAAAACCACCGCTTGTTTCAGCTGGAACCGTCAGTTATGCTCAACTTTTGACCGAGGCAAATTCGGACGTCCCCTCCCCCATTATGGCTCAGATTCTTTCCGGCCCCTTGGCCGGTGCACGCGCCATTGGCACTTTCCAAGTCTCTAACGATTTTCTGACCCTTCAGTTCAACTCGGCGCACCTCAAAGGCAAAGACTACGCGATTAATGCCATGGCGCTGGATCCCGATACAACGCTCGCTGGCCTTGTCACCGAAGTGGACCAGCGCTACGTGGTGCGGGTCATCCTCCCAGCCGCCGCTTCGTTTCTGTCATCCTTTGGTTCATCCCTGGGTCAGGGGGATTCATCCACAACCGTATCGAATGGGGCTGTGATTGTGAGCCGTGCCAAGCAGGGCTTTAACGAAGGCCTTTACTCAGGGCTCGGCGGAGCCGCACAGACCGTCAGCCAGTTCTTTCAGAACAAAGCTAATCGCACACAGCCCCTCGTTCGCCTCGCCGTTGGAGCTCCCATGGGATTGTTTTTCCTCACTTCGGTGAAGGAGGGAGGTTCTCTCAATCAGCCTGGGGGTGGGCTTCCGGAAGGCTTTGTCCCAGGGTCAGCCTACCCCGGCGGGTCTGCCAGCGGATATGCCGCTGGATCGCCCTACGGCAATGCTTACGGCAACAGCTACGAAGGACCCCGTGGCGTCATGCCAGGAGGCGCGACCAACCTCGGCGGTGGTTTATCTTCGGCCCTTTATTCCGGGATTAATACGATGAGCGGCCTTTCGGGTCTCGGTGGGAATGGCTTCCTGCCACAGCAACAAACAAATCCCGGAGCGATCCCCCTCTCCCCCTCAACGGGAACAATGGGCTTCCCTTCAGCGTACGGGCGTTATTGACCTTGCCGCGTGACGCCTGCAAAATCACCTTGCGCTTCATGGAGTAACTCTTATGTCTGATGATTCAACGCCTCGGGAATCTCACTCTCCGACCTCCTCCTCCGAAGAAGGTGTCTGGGGCGAGCACGAAGACCCCAAGGTCATGGTGGAAGATGATTTCCACGATCCCGAATCGGCTGAATCCGCCGTCATTCTCAATCACGACGAAACCGAAGAGCACGAACCTGTCGAGGAGGAGGAGACGCCTCCCGAAAAAAACAAAGGACGTGGACCGCTGGTTGCGGGCGTTGTCTTGCTGGGCATCGTTGCCCTGGCCTTGCTGGGCTATTTCCAATTCTTCGGTGGCGAGAGCTCCCCACCCCCGCCCTCCCCTCCGACGGCAACCGTGAGTCCGCCGAAGAGTGGGACGTCCGTCAACGAGACAGCCACCGAATTTCCGGGGGCCGGGGGGTCTCAGGGACTTTCCCCCGAAGACGTTGCTGCCCTTTACAACACGGGACGTGACAAAGCCTCCAGCCCAACCCACGCCCCTGCGAACAAGACCGACGGGACATCCCTGGATGCGGCCCTTGGCCACCCCTCGGGAGAACCGTTACCTCCTGCTTCGCCCGAATCCGGGGCTGTTGTTCCGGGTGATTTGACAAGCTTAACCCCAGCCTCTTCTCCACCATCGGGAGGGTCCGCAAACGGTCCTACCGTCCCTGGGCAAGGCACAGCCTCCACGGGTGGGGCTTCGTCCGTCGCCGCCGTTCTCCCTTCAGCAGCGGAACAGCGCCTTTCCACGGTGGAAGCCCGCCTCAGCACGATCGCCCTCACGCAAGAAGAGACGGGTCGGAAGTTGGACGCTCTTGTTCAGCGTTTGGAGGCTGGATTGGGTTCTGATTCGCCCGGCGCAAACCCCATCGGTTTGGTGGAACGTGTTGGTCTGTTGGAACAAAAACTAGCCCTCAGCAAATCGCGGACTGTCAAGCCTTCGAAAGATATTGCCGCATGGGAGCCATCATCGGAGGCCCGTCATCGTACGAAAACCGTGCACACGTCCAAACACGCGAAGGCCTCCAAAAAGCCTGCGGTTGCAAAGACGGCGAAATCCACAGCGTGGGTTCTTCGTGGCGCCATCCCCGGAACGGCCTGGGTTGCTGAAAGCTCAACGTCTGAAAACCTGCACCGCATCGGCGTCGGGGAAACATTGCCTGGTCTTGGGCGCATTACCGACGTCCGCTCCGTTGGGGGTCGTTGGGAAGTCGTCGGAACGGCGAAAACTCTTCGCTAGATTTCCGTGCGGCGTCCCGCGTTCCCTTTTCGCCACCGTTGAGCACCCCTCAGCGGTCCATCTCTCCTAGCACCCGAGGAAAGCTCTTCCATGACCCGCCTCGAACGTTCTCCCCTTGAAGTTTTGGATAATCTGGTTCCGATCGTCGTGGAGCAAACATCGCGTGGGGAACGCTCGTACGATATCTTTTCACGGCTTCTCAAGGAACGAATCATTTTCCTCACGGGCCAAGTTGATGATCTCGTCTCCAGCCTCGTGTGCGCCCAGCTTCTTTTTTTGGAATCCGAGAACCCTACAAAGGAAATCTCGCTTTACATCAACTCGCCAGGTGGGGTCGTCTCATCGGGCCTCGCGATGTACGACACCATGCAGTACATCCGCTGCCCCGTGGCAACGCTGTGCATCGGCCAAGCGTGTTCCATGGGCTCCCTCCTCCTGTGCGCGGGGGAAAAGGGCAAACGGTTTTCGCTCCCCAACAGCCGGGTGATGATCCACCAACCGTCCGGCGGCGCTCAAGGCCAAGCCACGGATATTGAGATTCAGGCGCGGGAAATTCTGAAATTGCGGGAACGGCTCAACCGGATTTACGTGACCCACACAGGCCAGACACTTGAAAAAATCACCGCTGCCGTGGAGCGCGACACGTTCATGTCCGCCGAAGAAGCCAAAGCGTTCGGGCTCATTGACGAGGTTGTCACGACGCGTCCCACGCCGCCCGAAGAGCCTGAAAAGAAGGCCTGAGTCCGCCTTCGTTAGGAACCGCCGGAAAAGAATCCGACCTCGCGCGCGATCCTCCCTCAGAAGGGGGCTCCCGTCAGAAGCACCTGATTGCCCTCTTCGGGCAGGAAAACTTTCATGTCCACCGACGCATCGTTCATCGCGTATCTCAGCGACCAGATGGCAGACGCAGGCGCCATCACGTTCCGCAAGATGTTCGGCGAATATGCCGTTTACCTGAACGGCAAAGTGGTGGCGCTGGTGTGCGACAACCAGGTGTTTGTGAAACCGACGGAGGCTGGGCGTCGGCTGCTCGGCGAGGAGCTTACGGAAGCGCCGCCCTACCCCGGAGCCAAAATGTTTTTCAACGTCACGGACGGGCTGGACGACCGCGAGGCCCTGGCCGTCCTCCTCCGCGCCACCGAGTGCGCCCTCCCCGCCCCCAAACCGCGCCGCGCACGGGCAAAACCCGCTCGGTAAGGTCAAGAGACCTGATTCAACCTCGCAGGCTCACACCCGTTGTCCGCGTTTCAGAATCCCGGTGCCGAGGAGGGTCCCATGCCCCCAAAAAGTCCTTGCGGAGCCAAAGCCCTGCGGTCTCGTACGTCGTTCATCCTAGGTAAGGGGTCGTAAAGAACAAGGGATTCGTAAGATTTGCGGAGAAACCGCCACACTGCACTCAGACTTCCGCCGAAGGTCGCAAGAAGCGCCGGTCCGTCCCAAACGGCTTGCCCTTTCGGAGACTTCTTTTCCAACGTTTTGAGAACCCGCGCTTCGTAATCGGCATCATAGACTTTTCGCCGCCCTGATCGTGTGGTGTCCTCGAGCCCCGCAAGGCCTTTGAGGGCAAAACAATGCTTCCAAACACTCACCGTGTTGGGCCGCACCCCGAGCTCCTTGGCAATCTGACCTTGAGGAACGACGTCAAGGCCTTTGAGGATGATGCGCGACCTCTCAACACGCCTTTTGGGTTCTTTGTGGCTCCGACCGATTCGCGCCATCTCCGCCCAGTCTTCAGCACTGCACTCCAGCGAAATCCCTCTTCTCCC
The DNA here is from genome assembly GCA_903869345.1 of uncultured Pseudomonadota bacterium. GTDB lineage: Bacteria > Pseudomonadota > Alphaproteobacteria > UBA9219 > UBA9219 > CAIPYM01. Next base: position 26,992 of record CAIPYM010000014.1, on the reverse strand, counting down.
CATGATCCCCTCCCGCGCAAGCTGCCCTCGCGCAAGGCCCTACCCCTGCCTCCCTTAATTTATCGTTAATTTTGAAATTAGACATTAGCATCAGGCGTGCGGAAGTTGCGCTTCGACGGCTTTGATGACATCGCCCAAAGTCCTGAAGTCCCGTCCAGCTGTGTTGGCGTTGAACGTGAGTTCAATGCCCAGCTTGTCTTCCAGAACGAAAATGACTTCCACCATATCCAGCGAACTGATGGCTAAATCGCTCAAACGCGCCTCGGGCACGAGGCGCGACCGATCAAGACCCGTTTTTTGGGCAACAACATCCAGAATCTCGTCCAGCATCGCCATGACGGCTCTCCTTCATGTCCTCAACCGCCCGAGCGTCACGCTTACCCGCTGATCTTGCGCGAATCGGACTCTTCGCGGACCTCGCCCGGAAGAAGCCCCCCCAACAAAATGGGGCTTTCCCCGGCTTCGGCCAACTGCTGCAAGACATGCTCCAAACGGAACATCAGATCTTGCGTCTGCACCTTGAGGGTGGCGTGCAGCTGCCCCGCACGGTCTTGAAGGCCCCCAATCGCTTGCCCCGTTTCAAGCACATGTTCCTGCGCCCCCAAAACGACGGTATTGAGACCTTGCGCCTCGCCCGTGTAGGCCTCGCTCACCTTCCGCACGAGTCCCGTAACAGTCTCGGCCCCGTCTTGAACGTCCTTCACTTGCCGTTCCAATTCGGCGCGCACGCCAACCAGCTGCGCCACCGCATCTTCCGCTGCGTTCCGCGCCAAGACCCGCCCAGCTTCCAGGCCTTCGCGGATCCCACGCAAATTCGCGAGCGCGACGTGCAGGTGACTGGCCAATTCCCCTTCGGTTCCCTTGATGCCCTGGCTCGCCGAGGCGAGGCGATCAAGAAGGCCTTCGATTTGTTGACCAAATCCCTTGAGCAACTCGGCGCCCTCCTCCACCGCCACCCGCAAGCGTGCCGTGCGTTCCGTGAGAGCGGTTGTCGTGTCACGACTCGCCTGATCCAACCGAACGGTCGTTTTTTCAACCTCCGTCGCAGCTCCCGCCGTGGTGGCCTTCAGCGCCGCACCCGTGCGCTCCATCTGCGCCGTAAGTTGCATGAGCCCCCGATTCAGATCATCCACCTGCCCTTGAACGCCCGAGCGAACGCGCTCCATCTGCTCGCGGAAGCCTTGCGTGGCCTCCCCAAGCTGAGCCTCGCCTTTCGAAGCTGCTTCCACCAAGCGCGTAACGTGTTGGCTGACCCCTGCTCCTGCTTCCAACAGACGCGCCGCCGTTCCCCCTGCACGCGATTCGATGGTGGAAAATTCGCTCGCCAATTTCTCGGCCGCACTGATGGATTCGGTGCGCAAGTGCGCCAAACGATCTCCTGCAACTCCCAATTGCGCAAGCGTGGCCGATGTTTTTTTCACCAACGAATCTTGTTCGTCGGCCAAATGCACAACACCGCCACGCAGAGCATCGACTTGCTCCGCCAAGCCTTTCTTGAAAAGGGTGAAAACCTCGGACGCGCCTTCCGAGGTTGCATTGAGCAACGTGACCTCGTCCATCAACGAATTGCGCATCAGGCCCGTAACTTCGATAAAACGATCCGCCGTCGCGATCAGGTGTCCTTCCGCCGCTGTGGCATCGGCCTTCAAGGATTGACCCGCCTCTTCGATTCGCTCGGCTCCTGCTTCTAGAACGTCCGGCAGACCCAAAAGATCTTCGCGGAGATGGGATGTTGCACGGGCCACCGCTTGTTCGGAGACAGTCAGCCCCCCGACAAGCGCCTCACCCCGACGGCGGAGCCCTTCGGTCGCCTCGCCCACACGACGGACCGATTCCTCAGCCCCCTCAGCCACCTCGCCCATGCGCTGCGTCAAAGAGGTCTGTGCGTCACCCACGTGCGCCCGTGCGCGTTCAAGAACGGCGGATGCTTCTTGTTCACTTTCCAACAGCCCACGCCGGAGGTTCCCAAGACGCGTCACCGCCTCGTCCGAGGATTCCACCAAACGATACGCCCGCTGTTCGGCTTGTTCGCCAACACTCGCCACGGTCTGCGCATGCTCAGCAAGAGCAGCCCCCGCAACAGTAAGATGCGTCGAAGCCTGTTCCGCCACATCGCCCAACGCATCGCCTTGCCGACGCAAAGCCTCCGTCGCCGTCTGCGTCAGAGACGTCACACCGGAAACCGACTGATCCAGATTCTGAATCACCGACGCGCTCTGATCGCGGAGTTTCTGCCCCGCTTGGTCGAGTTGAGCCAGAATGCCGCCAATTCGCTCGGCCACCCGTCCCGATTCGGCCTGCAGCGATTCGCGCGTCCGCTGGGCTTGATCCTGCAGATGCGTCATGACCGCCACAAGCCCGCGCACGTTTTGCTCGGCCTGCTGAGTCTGAGCCCCCAACGAAGCGGCTTCTTCCGAGAATCCACTCCCCGCCGTCCGTAGCCCCGTCAAGGCGTTTTGAGATTCCGTGCTCAGCGTTTCCATGTTCTTGGCAATCACCCGCACGCCTTCCGTCAGCCGTGCCATACGCCCTTCGGCAGCCCCCACCGCCTCGTCCTGCGCCGCCGCCAAACGCCCCAGAAGCCCTGTCAAAGCGTCGCGCTGGTCGTTCAAAAGGGTTAAAAGCTCACGCTGCCTATCACCCACTTGTCGTGTTGTGCTGCCCAACAGCCCAGCTTGGCTCTGCACCATGCCGTTCAGGGTCTCGAGCAACCCTTCGGCGGTCAAGCCAAGATTCCGCATTTCGGAAGTGCCCGTGTTGATCTTGGCGAGGAAGGTTGCGAGATTTTCGCCCATCCGTCCTGACTCGTCCTGCAGCGCCTCGCGCAAACGACGGGCCTGATCCTGCAGCGACGTCACATGCAGCGCCAACGCCTGAACCTGCTGCTCGGCACCTTGAGTCTGCCCCGCCAACGCGGACGACTGCTCGGCGAACAAGGCCCCCGTGGTCTGTACCGCTGTGAGGGTCGCGCCCGACTGCGTTTCCATCGCCTCCATTTGGCGCGTGATCTGTTGTGTCCCTTCGGTCAAACGAGCCGCCGTCCGCTCGGCAATCGCTGCCGTTTCGTCCTGCGCCAACGTCAACCGGCTGAGGAGCCCATTCAAAACATCCCGCTGCGCATCCAGGGACGTCGTGAGACCCCGTTGGCGATCCGTGAGTTGCTGCATTTGTGCACTAAGACCCGAGGTCTGCTGCCCCAGGATGTTTTGCAGATTGGTCAGCGTCGTTTCGGCGGTCGAGCTGATATTCCGCAGTTCGGTATGCCCCGCGCTGATCTTGTTCAACATCCCGCCAAAAAGACCGTTCGTGCGCTCCCCTTCGCCTTGCAACGCCTCGCGAATCTGCCGCGCCTGATCCTGCAACGCTGATGTCACAACCAGGACCGTGCGTGCTTGTTGTTCAGCCTCCTGCGCGTTTTGCAACAAAAGGGTCGCCTGGTCGGCGAACGCGCCGCCAGCCTCGCGCACGGAAACAACCGCACCCTTGGTCTGTTCCTCCACCGCACCCAGGTGCGCCTGCGCCGCCCTCAACGTTTCGCCGAGCCGTCCAAGACTCGTGTCGGCCAGTTCGGAGGTTTGGTGATGCAACGCGCTGATGTTGTCGAACAGTTCCACAAGGCTCGCTCGGCGCTCCTCGTTCTGAGCCACCAGCGTACGATTCTGCTCGCCCAACTGTTCCCCCACGAGATTCAGGCCCGCCGTTTGACGGCCAAGCCCCGTTCCCAGCGAATCCAGCGAGTTTTCCGTCTTGGCCGCCACGTCCAAAAGACGTTGAGCACTGCCCTCGACCTGCACAAGCGCCTCTTCGGTCATCGCCGTGAACCGCGCAGAAGCCTGGTGAGCCCCCCTCAGAACGCCCGCCAAGGTTTGGTCAAACGTGCCCGCCGACGACTCAAGACGTTGAACGACGGAGGTCAACTCGCCCGTCATCAGGCGTGACTCATTTCGAATCCCTGCCCGGATACCCGAGGTACGCTCGGCACACGCAGAGGCCGCTTCCTGCAAAGCCACCATATCTTCGCCAACACGGCGTGACGTCTCGGCCAGGGATTCGGCTTGTGTGGCGATATCCGTGCGCGCTTGTTGAACTTCGTGGGCGGCCTGATGCGCCGAAGAGGCAAGAATATCCCCCTGTTGCGCAAACGTCTGTCCCGCTTCGGTCAGCGAAGCAACGGATTGGCGAACACGCTGAACCGTGGATTCTTGAGTGACCAACAGTTTTTCGTTCAACGTGCTGAGAACCTGCAGCACGCCCCCCCCCACCTCACCCACACGATTCGCCTCGTGCGCCATGCGGTCCACACCCGCGCTGAGCGCCCCGAGTTGCCGATCCAAGGCAGCATTCACGTCGCCGCTCTTAATCTCTGCCGCATCCGTGATTTTTTCCAAACGCACCCCATGTTGATCCAAGGTGGCCGCTACGCTTTCAATCGCTTGATGGCAACGCGCCAACACACGATCCAAGGCGGACTCGGTGGTCCGAGCCCGTTCAGACAAACGCTCTTCCAGCGTGCCCCACTTCTGTTCAGCCTCGATCAACGTCGTTGTGGCCACCCCAACTTGCTTGCTGGATTCCTCGGAATCAGTGCGAATCTGCCGCGCTGAATCGCTGAATCGTGACGTTGCGTCGGCAATCAGCATGGTCGCATCGGCCGCGCGGTCGCCCAACAGGTCCACCTCGGCGCGTAAACGACCCGCCACACCGTCCAACGAGCCCAACGCCGCCTGCGCCGTCTCGTCCTGCGCCGCGCGAAGAACCGCAAACTTGTTCTGCAAAGTTTCCAACGCCGCCAGCGTTGAGGACGCCAAAGCCTCCGCCTTGGTTCCCATGATCTCGACCTGAGCATGCATGCCCTGAAGCCCAACAAATTGCTCGCGCATGTTGGTACCATAGCCGTCCAACGTCCCGAGTCCTGCTGTCGCCAAACGTTCGATGTTCTGAATGGCTTCATTGAACGGCGATGAGGCCTGTGCCACGAAATCAGCCATGCGACCTTCGGTTGAGGCCAATTGCCCCCGCGCCGCTTCAAGCAGAGCGATCAGTTCCGCATTCCGGCTACGCAGCGCCTCTTCCGATGCACTGACGCTGGCTTGGAGATGCACCATGGCCTGCCGCAACGCTTGTTCAGCCCCATCAGCGGAGAGCTTGAGGTCCCCTTCTTTGCGCCCCAACGCGTCCACCGAAGCCCCCAAAGCATGCACCGTCATGCGACCCGCTTCGTTCAAACGCGCAATGGCTTGCTCGTTCTGATGGACCGCTTGAAGAATCTGCCCCGCCAGCGATTCCCCGACGCTTTGCGCCGTCTCCCGCGCCGCACTCAACCGATCGAGCACCTGCTGGAGGTTTTGAAGAGCCGCCCCCGTCGCGGTCTGAATCTCCGAACCTGCACGGCTTGTGGTCTCGGCCAGGATTGCAAACTGCGCGTGGCGAGCGCGCACTTCTTCGGAAAAGTCGCGCCACCGCGTTTCGTGACTCTGCGCGGCTTCGTTCAAGGCCCTCGTGGATTCCTCGTACGAGGCCACGGTCGTCGCCAACTGAGTCCCCACGGCCTCGGCCTTGGCGCGCGCCTCGTCGCTGGCCGTCGTGAAATTCTGAAGCGCCGCTTGCGTCCGGTCCTTCAGCCCGAGCGTTGCCCCATCCAGCGCCCGTGCCGCATCTTCCGTAGCCGCACCAAAGCGAATGAGGAGCGCATCGAGATCGCTTTGCCGACGTTGGAACGCGCCGTCCACGGATTGCACTTGCGCCCCAAACCGATCGAACAAACGCTTGAATCCTTCGGCCTGATCCCCCAACGTCGCCCCCAACGTGACGGCTTGATCGCGCGCCAGTTGCTCGCTCGCGTAGAGACGTTCCGCCACCCCGCGTAACACGCTCTCGGCCTCCCCCACACGCGCTGGCATGGAGCCACTAAACTCCTCCAAAGAACGCGTCTGCAGGTCAATGGCCTGGGACAAACGCTCGGCTTCTTTTCGCGCCGCACCAGCCTTGTCCAAGAATCGATCCATGGTCTGCTGAAGGCCGCCGGAAAGGTCCTGCACAACGCCGGACATCCGCGCAGCGGCTTCCCGCAACGTGGTTTCCTGGCTCCGGGCTTCTTCGGACAGTTTCTGACTGTCGTGTCGCGCATGGTCCACAGCTTCTCGCACACCGCTCGCTGTCGCCGTCATGGCGTCCAACAAATCGCCGATCTGCTGCCGCATTGCCGCAGCTTGCTGGAACGCCTCCTCGCCGGTTTGCGTCAACTTGCCGTCCAAAACGCGCATCAGGACGAACTTGTCTTCCATCATCTGCTCAAGATGGTGGATGCTTTTGCGCACAATCGCTTGCATGGCCTCGGTTTGCTGGGCGCTACGCTGCTCAAAGTGCTGCATGTCTTCCTGGGCGCGACGCACGCCTTCCATGACTGCGGCCAAGTCCTCGTGGCTCAGGGCCTGCGCGTGGCGCAACAGGTCCAGTTGCTCACGCACGGCTTGGTTGAAACGTCGAAGGCGCTGTTCCGCGATCCCCGATTCCCCGGTGATCATCAGCAATTGCCGCCGCAAGGGTTCGGCCACCGACTGCACGTCCGCCGCCCGTTGCAGGTAAGCCGTCACCATCCAAATTAGCGCTACAGGGGCCGCAACCGCCGACACCCCGAGAGCCAGGTTCGTCAGCGGAATCCCCCCCATGCTCTGCGCCGAACCCGCATCCACCAACAGGGCCACAACGCCCGCAACCCACACGAACGACAAGCCGAGTCCGACCCAAAAGGGCACACCCGAAAAGTTCGTTGGCCTCCCCGAAGAACGGGAGGCAACAGGGCGAGGGGCGGCTTTGGAAGCGGACGAGGCCGAAAGAGTCGCCGGGGAAACAGGATGGGGATCAGCCATGGGGGCCTCAAAACGTGGCAGATAAAGGAAGAGACAGAACACCACAAAGTTTCGCCGCCAAAACCCGACGGCCAACCTCCGATTCGCTCCGGGGGCTAACTTACGTTAATTCTCGTCGGTATCCAACGGAAAAGCGATGGCCCTATCCGGAGGGGATAAGGAGTAACCCCCGGAGGGATCAAGGCCCGAGACTTTTCCCCCACGTTTCTCACCCCACAAGGTGTGAAACCGTTTGCCGATTCAGGGTCGTTCTTGAGAGAAAAGGATTGAAAGATCGTGACTCCTTCTGCACGCCTTCAGGCCGTTCTGGACATCCTCCGTGAGGTGGCCGCCACACCAAGACCCGCCGACGCCCTCATCAGCTCGTACTTTCGGGCGCGACGGTACATCGGCTCCAAAGACCGAGCGGCCGTAGCGGACAGGGTCTACGCCATCTTTCGCCACGAGGGTCGGCTTGGCTGGTGGCTTGAATCCCAAAACCTGTCCCCAACACCCTGCTTGCGGCTGTTCGCCTACCTGACCCTTGTCGAAGGCGCGACGGTGGCCTCCCTCGCGGCGCTCACGGACGGAAAGCCGTTTTCCCTGAAGGCTCTCACGCCCACCGAGCGCGAGGGGGTTCGTCGTCTTGAAGGTCGCCCCCTCCATCCTCCCGAGATGCCCGAGGTCCTTGCACACGAGTGTCCGCCCTGGGCCGAGCCGGGGCTCCGCCGCCGCTGGGGGGCTGATTTTTCCAGCCACCTGGCTGCGTTTCTGAATCAAGCCTCCCTCGACGGGCGCGTGAACACACTGAAGATGACGCGGGAGCAAGCCCTTGTGTCCTTAAAGAAGGTCGGCGAATCCGTCGAGCCGTGCCCTTTTTCGCCCGTGGGGATCCGTTGGCTGTCGGAGCGCCCTGCCCTCTCCAACCTGGCCCTCCTCCGCGAGGGGGCTCTGGAGATTCAGGATGAAGGCTCGCAATTGATCGCAGCGCTGCTTGGGGCCAAGGCGGGCGAAAACGTTCTGGACCTCTGCGCTGGAGCGGGCGGCAAGACTCTTGCCCTCGCCGCGGCCATGCACAACAAGGGGCGTTTGACCGCGTGCGACACCTCGGCCAAGCGCTTGGAGCAAAGCATCCTGCGCCTTCGCCGCGCGGGGGTTCACAACGTTACGTTGCGTCCTTTAGAGGGCGCGCGCGATTCCTACCTTCGCCGCCACCGGGGATCGTTTGATCGCGTTTTGCTCGACGCCCCGTGCTCGGGCATGGGCGTGTGGCGACGGCACCCAGAGACGCGTGGGAGGAACCTCGGCCCCAAGCTTGAAGACCTGATGACCACCCAAGCCGAGCTGCTCACCCTGGCCGCCGAGCTTCTGAAACCGGGCGGACGGCTTGTGTACGCAACCTGCTCCCTTCTCCCCGAGGAGGACGAGGATCCCATCACGCGATTCCTGGACACGCAGGTGGATTTCCGGCTTGTGCCGCTACGTGAGGCCCTGCCGGAATCCATCGTGCTGCCGGCTTCGGAGTCGCCTTACCTGATCCTCACGCCGCGTGACCACGCAACCGACGGCTTTTTTGCGGCCGCGTTGGAGCGTGCGACCCCATGACTCCCCGGCCGTCCCCGCGTCTGGAGGCCACCCTTCGCGCTGCCACCCATCGCCTGAACACCAAGGGAATCGAAAGCGCCAGCGTGGATGCAAGGCTTTTGCTGGCGCATGTTCTGAACCTCACCCGCGCGGATCTGATTGCACAGTCTGCGCGAACCCTCACGCCCTTTGAGTCGGAATCCTTCGAGGCTCTTTTGCAAAGGCGCGAAGCCTACGAACCCGTTGCACGCATCCTCGGCGAACGCGAGTTTAGCGGTCTGCCGTTCGCCCTCAACGAGGCCACACTCGATCCTCGCCCCGACAGCGAGACGTTGGTGGAAGAGGTCCTCAAGCGCTTGAAAACTGCCGGATACTTTGGCACGGCACACGATGACCGTTTTCTCAACCCGGCCCTCTCCACCGTCATCCCGGCAAAAGCCGGGGTGACGGGGAGGAGATGCGACGATACGAGAGAATCTATGCCGTGCCGCAGGAGAGGTTCTTCGCCCCCTCGCATCCTGGACCTTGGCACGGGCTCGGGGTGTTTGCTGTTGGCGATTCTCCATGCATGGTCTGAGGCGATCGGGCTGGGGGTGGACATCGCGCCACGCGCCGTGGCCCAAGCTCGCCAAAACGCTCGCGCGTTGGAGCTGTCCAAAAGGGCCCGTTTCCGCGTGGGCACCTGGGGTGAAGGCTTGAAAAAACCCTTTGATCTCGTGATCAGCAACCCACCGTACATCCCTACGTCTGTGATTCCGGGGCTCATGCCCGACGTGCGGCTTTACGATCCCTTAGCGGCGTTGGATGGGGGCCCGGACGGACTCGACGCTTACCGCGCCCTGCTTCCTGACGTGAGACGGCTTTTGAAACCGGGCGGGTTTGTGATGTTGGAGGTCGGTGAGGGCCAAGCGCAAGCGGTCGAATCCCTTCTGGCCGCGGCAGGATTCCTCCACACTTTCCGCGCCCAGGACCTTGCCGGAATCGAGCGCTGTGTCGGGGGAGAACGCGGACCGTCAGGGACGGGATCCTCTTTGTCGTCGTCCCGGCGAAGGCCGGGACCTCAAGACGTTGGGCAGAGCTGTCAAGAATCCCTCGGGACCCCGGCTTTCGCCGGGGTGACGACTCTTTCTTGAGTCCCAGCCCCCCCTTACATCCCTTGGTAGTTCGGACCGCCGCCACCCTCGGGCGTGACCCAGACGATGTTTTGAGTCGGGTCCTTGATGTCGCACGTCTTGCAGTGAACGCAGTTGCTAGCATTGATCACAAGGTGCGGGTGCAACCCGTTAGCATCGCGGGCGATTTCATAGACTCCCGCCGGACAATAGAACGATTCGGGTGAACCGTAGAGCGTCAGATTCACATCAATCGCCACGGAGGGATCTTTCAGCGTCAGGTGCGCGGGTTGATCCTCCTCGTGGTGCACGTTCGCCAAAAAGACCGAGGACAGCCGATCAAAGCTCACGACACCGTCGGGCTTGGGATAGACAATCGGCTTGATCTCGTTGATGGGCCGCGTCCGTTCATTGTCCGCATGCTGGGTATGGAGCGTCCACGGCACATGGCCATGGAACACCATACTGTCCATCGCGCTGTAAATCATGCCGCCCAAGAGCCCAAAGTGGAACGCGGGCCGAATGTTGCGAACGCCGTGAAGTTCGCGGTAGAGCCACGAGGCCTTAAACAATGCGGGGTAGCCCGTAACCTCGGGCGGCGCATCCTCCCGCCCAACGCCGTGCGCGATCAGCGCCTCAGCAGCCAGCATGCCGGATTTCATGGCGGTGTGAATGCCCTTGATTTTGGGCACGTTCATGAACCCCGCCGTGTCGCCGATCAAAAGACCACCGGGGAACGTCAGCTTGGGGATGGCCTGGAGGCCCCCCTCGGTCAGCGCCCGCGCCCCGTAAGCGATGCGTTTGCCACCCTCCAACAAAGCGCGGATTTTGGGATGTTGCTTGAACTGCTGAAACGCCTCAAACGGCGAGAACGTCGGGTTGGTGTAATCAAGCCCCACGACGAATCCGATGGACACGATCCCTCCCTCGGCGTGGTAGAGCCACGAGCCGCCGTAAGTCTCGGTGTCCACGGGCCACCCAAGCGTATGCTGCACAAACCCAAGGCGATGCTTGGCGGGGTCGACTTCCCACAGTTCCTTGATGCCGAGTCCGTAAGACTGGGGATCGCACGCGGCCCGCAACTTAAGGCGCTCGGAGATTTGCCGCGTCAGCGAGCCCCGACAACCTTCGGCAAACACCGTCTGCTTGGCCCGCAGTTCAACCCCTCGGGTGAAACGTCCGGTCGGCTGGCCGTTCTTGCCAATACCCATGTCGCCCGTGGCCACGCCGACCACGCGCCCGTTGTCGTCATAAAGAATTTCCGCGCCCGCAAAGCCCGGATAAATCTCCACACCCAGGGCCTCGGCTTGTTCGGCCAGCCAGCGGGCCAGACGCCCGAGGCTGATGATGAAGTTCCCCTTGTTGTGCATTGTCGGCGGCGTTGGCAGCCGCACGGCATGCTTGGCCGTCAGAAAGAGGAATTTGTCGCCCGTCACGGGGACGGTCAGAGGAGCACCACGTTCTTTCCAATCCGGGAAAAGCTCGTCCAAAGAGCGAGGTTCGATCACCGCGCCGGACAAAATATGCGCACCGATCTCAGCGCCTTTCTCGATGACGCACACCGACAGGTCTTGCCCCTGCGCTTGGGCAAGCTGCTTGAGACGAATCGCACAACTCAGGCCCGAGGGACCACCGCCCACGATCAGGACATCGTACGGCATCACATCGCGCGGGGCTTGGCGAGGATCATCAGGCATCAGGGGCCTCCTTGGGAACCGGAAAAAACACCGTGCACGACCGCGCACGAGGTGATGGAGTTTAAGATGAAACCGTTAAACAGAGGTTAAGAGACGGCACATGGTTGTAGGGGCTCACAACGATCTTTCCTGGAGCACAGCATGGATTCCCCTTTTTATCTTTATCGCATCTCCTCGTCGTCCCGACGAAAGTCGGGCTTCCTGGTTCAGCTGTCACGGAAAAACGGCTCTGGCTCCCGGCTTTCGCCGGGATGACGGCAAAAGGGGACGGAACCGAGAGAGAAGGTCATCCTGTGCCGTTTCGCGGTATTAACTCCTCACCCAAAGCCCTAATGATTCGTTTGCCGACGCAAGAACGCCGGGATCTCCAGGACATCCGGAGCTTCACTGCCGGATCCCGCTGGCGCCGAACGTTCCGGCCCCTCGCTCCCTGTGCGGCGCACGGGTCTGTCCCCATAACCAGAGGAAGCCCCCGAATCCGGCCCCCTGTCTTCTTCACCGGCCTCCAGCGAATCGTGCGCCGAGGTCCGCACCAAGCCAAAGCCCGTGATGCGTTGAAAGAGCGAATGGGAGCGATGGGCCCCCGCAGCTCCGGTCACGACGGCTCCGCCGCCGACGCTTCGCGCACCGAGGGAGGAGGTTCCGCCACCCAGGGAGCTCCCACCGCTAGAGCTGCCAAAAGACGACGTTCCACGGCGATCCCCACCCCCCGAAAGAGGTGACAAGAATTGGGAATCGCGATCCGACGTGGTGAACGGAGTCCGCGCGGGAGGGACCGACGCCGTGGCGGGCGCGATTCCCGCCGATCCTCCACGTCCCGTTCCAAAGGGTGAAGACGCGGGCGCAGCGGCCTGCCGCGACGGAGCGACGGGGGGTGCGGGCTCTGTCGCCTCGCCCCCTCCGGACGAAGGGAGCGCCGACAAGGGAACCGCAAGAATCCCGTTCGTGTAGGAAAACGGCGAGGCGGAAGGCCGCGCCACCGAGGGCATGGTGAAGTACGACGATGAGGCCAACGACGCCCCTCCGGACGACGGCACCGCAACCCTCCCCCGAAGATCATCTCCCCCTCGCACCGTGGAAGGCGTTTCCTGGGACAAGAGGGACGGCCCCGACGACGTCCCCCGCGAGGAAGACGCGATCCCCCCAGAGGCGGCTGAATCGTGCCCCGCCGAGAAGGAAGAAACAGGGGAAACCGCAGCAGAGGTTCCACCACTCGCTGAAAATCGCCCTGCCCCCACCGAGGCCGAGGAGGGTGACGGGGATGAGGAGACACCCGAAACCCCGGCCGCCTCCTTTGCACTGCCACCCGCCGCAACACTGCCTGTTGCTGCGCGATTCGTCGAAGTCGAAGGAGCGTAAAGTCCAGCACCGCCGCCTGTGGACGAGGTAGCTTTATCGGCTTCACCCGTCCCACGCCGGTTGGAGGACGCTTTCTCGTGAATCGGCGCTTCAATGCCCGTTGCAATCACCGAGACACGGATTTTGCCCGTTAGATCGTCGCCCAACGTTGAGCCGACCTTGATTTGCGCCTCGGGATCCACCTCTTCGCGAATTCGCGTTGCGGCCTGATCCACCTCGAACAGAGTCATATCGAGCCCGCCCGTGATGTTGATGAGCACACCGCGCGCGCCCCGCATGGAAATATCGTCCAGCAAGGGATTGGAAATTGCCGCCTCAGCCGCGCGAATGGCCCGACCTTCGCCTTCCGCCTCGCCAGTGCCCATCATAGCCTTGCCCATTTCCTCCATCACCGTTTTCACGTCGGCGAAATCGAGGTTCATGAATCCCGGCATAACCATCAGATCCGTGATGCCACGTACACCTGCGTGCAAAACCTCATCGGCCATACGGAACGCTTCGGCGAACGTCGTCCGCTCGTTGGCAATTCGGAAGAGGTTTTGGTTGGGAATGACAATCAGCGTGTCCACATACTGTTGCAACTCGGCCAACCCACTTTCAGCCTGCCGCATACGGTTCGTGCCCTCAAAATGGAAAGGCTTGGTCACAACGCCAACGGTCAAAATCCCAGCGTCCCGCGCAATACGGGCAATGACGGGCGCAGCGCCTGTGCCCGTGCCCCCGCCCATACCCGCCGTGATGAAAAGCATATCGGTGCCTTCCAGACAGCCCATAATTTCGGTTGTTTGCTCCTCGGCCGCGGCCCGGCCCACTTCGGGCTTCGACCCAGCGCCAAGCCCGCGCGACAAGGCCACGCCCAATTGCAGTTTGCGCGGCGCAAGCGACATGGACAGGGCCTGCGTGTCGGTGTTGGCACCAACAAACTCACACCCTTCCAGATTCGCACGAATCATGTTGTTGAGGGCGTTGCCCCCGGCTCCACCTACCCCAATGACGCAAATACGCGGACGGATCATGTTGTCCGGCGCGGCCACGGATAAGTTGAGCATCTCTTCCTCCGACATCAGTTTCTCTAATCCTTACCAAAGGGCACGAAATCGGGGACACGCGTACGACGCCCTCCGCTGCGAACACTTCGAACACTCCCGATAGAACGCGATCCTCTCGGGGGGACGAGGACATTCTAACCTTAAACTTTCCCAAACGGGAGGGGGGAGCGAAAAACAGTGGATTGACGATCCTATCTTACAAAAACAAGACGTTTGCTCGCACTCGGCTTCACGCGCGCCCTCCACCTCGGCCCCTCCACCTCCAATAGGAAGAGAGTTCCGTTACCCGTCGGCCGTGTCCTTCAACACCCGTTCATCCATCCGGTAGGGCACACGGATGATGAACTCCACGCCTCGGTAAAGTTCCGACGCGACGCTCATGGACCCACCCAGTCGCCCGACCTCGTGGGCCATCACGTCCAACCCGAGGCCACGCCCCGACAGACGCGACACCTCCCCTTTCGTGGAAAATCCCCACGAAAAAACACGCTGGATAACCGTTTTGTCGTCTTCGAACCGCCATTCCCCTTGCGGGTCCACAACCGCGAGACGCGCCCGCACGCGTGAGGGATCAATGCCGTTGCCATCATCACTGATTCGGATCTCAAGCGTTTCCTCGCCCCTTGGCCCCACTACAACGTCACCGCAGATGGTCACCTGGCCCTGAGGATCTTTGCCACGCGACAACCGCGTGACAGGATCTTCCAGGCCATGATCCGCCATGTTACGGGCCAAGTGTGGCAGAGCAAAGAGAAACTCCCGCAAGGGCCGCGTCAGAATCAAAGGGTTTGACCCGATAAACCGGACGGGCTTGACCTGCTTGTCCAAGATTCCCGCCAGATCCTGCAAACTCCGCTCAAACGACTTGAAACACGCGTTGAACGGCACGGCCGCCAACGTCAACAGATACTCCCGCAACAGGTCCGGTGGGACACGATGGTCACGCAAAACGCGCCCGAAAGCGTACACGTCGTCTTCGCGCATCTCGAGCATCAGGCGCTCTCCCTCGCCTTCACGCCCGAGGAGATTCCCACAGGTGACCGTCAAGCAGGCTAAGGCTTGGGTGAGGGCTTCTTGCCCTCCAACCAGCGCCGCATTAAAGCCGTCTCCCTCGTCTTCCAGACCACGCAAGGACGTCTCAAGGTTGTGGACCACCGTTTCAACATCCAAAATCGAAAAGTACCGCGCGTTCGCTTTGATCGTGTGCAGATGGCGCAAGAACTCTGTTCGCTCTTCGCGAGTCACCCGCGGCGAAGCAATCGCCAAAGCACGTAAATGAGCCACGGTCGCCGCAAAACCGTTGCGATCATCAAAAATGCGGCGCACCATGACCGCAAAAACTTGCTGTTTTTCCAGTGTCTTTTGCGCTTCAACATGGGCCGTCTGATCCGTGGCAATCACGACAACGCCCTCAAGAAAATCCCCCAGGTCATGAATAGGCCGGTACACAAGGGCGATGTGCCGCCCCTCCGTGTCACGTAACGTGGAGGGCAGAAACTTGACCACGTCCTCAAAACTCAGCGCATGCTCGGGTCGAAACAAAACATGAATCCAGTCGTTGAAGTCAGGGCGTTGATCCTCCGCTACACGCAAGACGTCCGCGACCGGCAACCCCGCTGGTATAACCTCGAACAAATCCTGGCACGCCCGCGAAAACGCAGGCCCACACACCCCGTCGCTCCCGAAAACAAGAAACCCCTGTCCAAGGCTATCAACCAGCACTTCGGTGAGCCGCCTTTGTTTGACAACCCAGGTATGGGCCCGGTAGCTCAGAAAGGAGAACCCCCCCCCCCACCAACGCTGCGCTCCCTAGAAACCCCAGCGCCGAAGGCTGCAAAAGGGGCTCCAGCCCCAGAAGCGGCAGCACCACGGCGATGCTCAAAAGGGCAATGATGCTGACAAGCCCCACGAGGGCCAGCGGTACAATATCGAAACGGGCCACAACCCTTGCCAGCGTTCCCCCCTTGCCAAAGAGGAGAAACGCTAACGGATCATCCCGGACCGAAGGAGAGGAAAAGGGGAGATCCGACGACATGGAGGCCATCCAAACCGATGACGCTTAAGGGGCATCCGCGCAAGAGGGATCACACGCGCCACCGTGAATAGCCACATGCACCTGGATGAGATGATTTTCAATATGGAAGGAAGCCAGCATGTACCGACCCCGGTGGAACTGGCTGACGAAATGGCCTTTACCTTGAATCACGCTGGGGATTCCCAAACGGAAAACATGGCCCCTTTGATTCAGCTCGGTTTTGATCTGGCCAAAAACCAAGTTGGTGATCTCTCCCACCGCGTCGGACGTCATGTCCCGTGTCACGGGGATCCCGTGGCCCAGCACGCGGGGCAAAATGTCGCGCAAAGCCTCGGTCGGCATGCAAACCGTGAGGGTCCCCTCCAGGCGATCCTGGACCATCGCGATGATCCCGGAAACGTCCCCCATCAACGAGACCATTCCCTCGCCAAAGACCACCTCACCCGGTGTGATCGACACGCTGAAGGTGGTGTTAATCGCGACGCACACAGCGTCCGAGATATGCTGGGCCAAGCGTTCATCAAGCTCAAAACGCTTGGCGGGCTCACGTTCGGAAGGCATCATGGGGCGCGTCCTTAGGAGGAGGGGAAAACGGGTAAAAGCCGTTACTTCTTCGCGTTAGCCGCTTGGCGCTTGCGGAGAATCCAATCGTAGATCTCGGCGAGTTTCTTGCTGAAATCGCCTGGCAAAACAGGCTTGATCATGTAAGAGGTCGCACCGGCCTTAATCGCCTTCATGATGTTTTGTTGCTCCGATTCAACCGTCAACATCACAAACGCCGTGTTGGCGTATTCAGGCTTGGCCCGAAAGTAGTTCAGAACCTCCAACCCCGAGACCGTCGGCATGTTCCAATCCAACAGCACGATATCGTAAGGCCGCTCGGTCTCATGGGCCTTTTGAACCATATCAATCGCCTCGTTGCCGTCGGCCGCCGTCTGAACGTCGTTGATCTTGGCTTCCTGCAGCGTGTTGCGCACGAACTGCCGCACGAGAAAGTGGTCATCCACCACCAGAACCTTGAGATCGGAAAGCTGAGTCACGGGGGATCCCCTTCAAGCTGACGCCCCTCTGTCCACAACGGCGAGGAGGAAAACACGCTCATGGTCTGAGCGTAGGTAGGCGAGTCCATCTTACACCCAAAACTTCCCGCAGCGCCAAGTCCGTGGTACGAAAAAAGAGTCCGCGTTTCTCGCACCCGTTTTTTGCCCTACATTGGCCACGTTGAGAGGGTTTCTTGAGTCCATCGGCTCGATGTTAATGACACCTTGAGACGTGAAGGTTTTTCCCTAAGAAGAGGTTTTCCCATGGCGAATCATGTCCGCGTTAGCCTCCTGATTCTCGCGATGCTTTGGGGAGGCCCTTTCAGTTGGGTGAGTCGGGCCCATGCCACCAGCGGCCCCGCCAGCTTTGCCGACCTTGCGGACAAGGTGCTGCCTGCCGTCGTCAATATCTCAACGTCCCAGACGTTCGCCAACACGACCCCCAACGCCCCGTCAGGCCATGACGGTCCGTCCAACGAACCTGATCTCCAACTTCCCCCCGGAGCCCCCTTCGATGACCTTTTGCGCGATTTTTTCGGTCAGCGCGATTTCTCCGGTCGTCATCCTTCACACCCCGGCTCGCCGCGAACGCACCGCGCAACCTCTCTGGGATCGGGGTTCGTGATTGACCCCACGGGTTACATCGTGACCAACGAGCACGTCATCCAGAACGCCGACACCATTGACGTTGTGTTCGCAAACGACGTCACGCTTCCCGCGAAAATCGTTGGGCGCGATGAAAAGACCGATCTGGCACTCTTGAAAGTGGTTCCCGCCAAACCCCTGCCCTTCGTCCCGTGGGGCGACAGCGATAAGGCACGAGTCGGTGACTGGATTGTGGCTGTCGGGAACCCCTTTGGGCTCGGGGGCAGTGTTACGGCGGGAATCATTTCCGCACGGGCGCGGGACATCAACTCGGGTCCCTACGACGATTACCTCCAAACCGACGCCCCGATTAACCGTGGGAACTCCGGCGGTCCCATGTTCAACATGGACGGCGAAGTCGTTGGCGTGAACTCCGCTATTTTCTCGCCCTCGGGCGGGTCCATCGGAATCGGATTCGCGATTCCCTCGGCTCTCGCCAAAGGCGTGATTGCCCAGTTGAAGGATCACGGGAAAACACGGCGTGGCTGGCTTGGCGTACACGTTCAAACGGTGACCCCCGAGATTGCAGACAGCCTGGGACTCGGCAAACCGCACGGTGCACTGGTCTCCAGCCTCACGGCGGGAAGTCCCGCGACGGAAGCCCATCTCCTTGCAGGAGACGTGATTCTCACGTTCGACGGTAAAGAAGTCAGCGAAATGCACCGTCTTCCCCGCTTGGTGGCCGAAGCCCCGATCGGGCAAACGGTGCCCGTCGTTGTCTGGCGACGGGGCAAGCAGGTCACCGTCTCGGCCCGCATTGCGGAACTGAAAGACGACGAATCGGTGCTCGCCACCAAGGACGCGGGCGCAGAGGATTCGGCCTCCCACGGAGCAACCGGCGAGGTGGTGCGCGACCTCGGTGTCACCGTCGCTCCTGTCACGGCCGCCCTGCGTCGGCAGTACAACCTGGGGCAGAACGCCAGTGGTCTGGTTGTCACGCGCGTGGAATCCACGGGCTCCGCCGCGCAAGCCGGGCTTCAGACGGGCGACGTTCTCAGTGAGGTGAACCAACAAGAGCTTCACACGGCCAAGGACTTGACCGAGGAGACTCGCCGCGCTCAAAAGGCCGACAAGCCTCTTCTGGTGCTTGTGGACCGGGCGGGTGATCTGCGATTCGTCGCGATCCCGCTGAAAGAGGTCAAGAAGTAAGCATCCTTTCGGGATTGAGGACCCTGGCCTCTTGCGTGCGGCCCTGGACAAAGGCAGAGCCCTGGTGAAGAAAGGGCAGGCCGTCTGTTGCTCGCCTGGGGAGGGAGAGCCTCGCGCGGCATCGCACGAGACGAGAAAACCGAATGTCCGTCCTTGCCGCCCTTGAGCGCTTTGCCGACACGTTGACGCGTAACTTTGCCGCGCCCGTTGACGCAGGAGCCGAAGACCAACTCAAAGGCCCCACGGCGGACCTCCTTCGCGCCGTGGGCGAGGTGTTGGGCCACACCGTCGTCATCCGCACCGAGGCACGAATCGCGGATTTTCACGGACGCCCCGATCTGGGTGTGACGGTCGCGCACCTCTTGGCGGGGTTTGTGGAACTGAAGGCGCCGGGCATGGGATCAGACCCCAACCGTCTCAAAGGGGAGCAAAACAAGAAACAGTGGGGAACCTTCCAAGCGATTCCCAACCTCATCTACACCGACGGTCAATCCTGGTCCCTCTACCGCTGCGGCCAAAAAACCGGAGCGACCGTTCGACTGAAGGGCGACATCACCACCGACGGTCCCCGCGCGGTGGACGAGGCCAACGCTGAGGCGCTGCAGACGCTCCTCAGTGATTTTCTCACGTGGGAGCCCATCGTCCCCCACACCCCCCGAGACCTCGCGCATTACCTCGCACCGCTCACGCGCCTGTTACGAGCCGAGGTGGAACAAGCCGTGGAGAACGCACGTTCGGGCCTAGCGCTGCTTGCCGAGGAATGGCGTGGGTACTTGTTCCCGGACGCTGATGCGGCGCAGTTCGCCGATGCTTACGCGCAAACGCTCACCTACGCCCTGCTTTTGGCCCGAATCAGCGGGGCGGAGGACCTCTCCCCCGAAAGCGCCGCCAAGACGCTGGATGCGGGCAACGGCTTGTTAGCCGCAACGCTGCGGATCTTGGCGCACAAGGACGCACGGCAGGAAGTCCGGGTGGGGTACGAGGTTTTGGAACGCTCCCTGTCCGCCCTGGACCCTCATGTGATTCTCAAACGCAATCCCGAGCTGTGGCTCTACTTTTACGAAGACTTTCTGGACGCCTACGACCGTAAACTCCGCAACGATTACGGCGTTTACTACACGCCCGCCGAGATCGTCGGGTGCCAGGTTCGGCTTGTCGCGGAGATTCTCGATACGACGTTCGGCAAACGCCTCGCGTTCGCGGACGACGGCGTGACGTTCCTGGACCCCGCCGTCGGCACAGGCACGTACCTCGTGGCCGCCGTTCAGCACGCGCTGGCCCGTGTGCGGGAACGCAGCGGAGAAGGCGCGGTACCCGCCCGCGCCTCGCTGCTCGCCCGCAACATGTACGCGTTCGAATGCTTGGTGGGGCCCTACGCCGTCGCGCATCTACGCTTGGCGCAAGAGATTCTGTCAGAAGGCGGAACCCTGCCCGAAGGTCGTCTGCAGGTTTACCTCGCGGATACACTGGAAAGCCCGTTTACGACTCCCCCAGGGACTTTGGATCTGGCGCATCGGCCCCTCGTGGAAGAACGCCGCCGCGCTCGCGCCGTGAAAGAACAAACGAACGTCCTCGTCTGCCTCGGCAACCCGCCCTACGACCGCCAAGTGATTGAGCGCGGCGACACCACCACACGCCCCAAAGGTGGCTGGGTGCGATTCGGCGACAAGGTGGAAGGCGGAGCACGGCAAGAAAGCCAGGGCCAACGCCCGATTCTCGACGACTTCATCCTCCCGGCCAAAAAAGCTGGGAAGTCCTCCAATATTCGCAATCTCTACAATGACTATGTGTATTTTTGGCGCTGGGCGCTGTGGAAACTTTTTGAGTGTCAAGAAACGGGCGGTATTGTGTCTTTTATCACGGCCTCGTCCTACCTGACGGGCCCAGGGTTTGTCGGCATGCGCGAGGTCATGCGCCGTACGTTCGACGCCCTGTGGATCATTGATCTGGAGGGTGATGGCCTGGGATCACGCAAAACTACCAATTTGTTCGCCATTCGAACTCCGGTCGCGATTGCAGTGGGGTATTGCAAAGGCCAACCTCGGCGAAATCGCCCCGCCAAGGTGCGTTATGCGAAAATCTCTGGCGCACGTGACGACAAAAAAGCACGGCTGGAGGCTATCACGCGCTTTGCCGATGTCACGTGGCAACCCTGCCCAAGCGGTTGGCACGACCCCTTTGTCCCCCAAGGCTCGGGAGCGTTTTTCGCCTGGCCCGCCCTAACGGATGTATTCCCCTGGCAACATTCGGGAATTCAATTCGTGGGGCGTTGGCCCATCGGGGAAACGCCGGAGGTCCTGGAACAACGCTGGAGGCGTTTATGCACCCTTCCCCCGGATCTCCGCGCCACCGCGTTTGTGGAAAGCCGCGACCGCACAATTGACAAAGTGTACACGTCCGGAGATCTGCCCGGCTCCGGCGCACCCTGCGTCGCAAGCCTTAAATCCTCGGCAGAACTTCCTCGGGTAACACCTTATGGTTTCCGATCGTTCGACCGCCAGGTCATGTTTTTCGACGTGCGCCTTTGCGATTACATCCGCCCGGAGTTGGTTGAAACGCACGGTCCGAAACAGGTCTATCTGACCTCGTTGCTCAGCGGTCGCCTGGGCAGTGGCAGTAGCGCCGTTGTGACAGACCTTCTCCCCGATCGTCACCACTTTTCGGGGCGCGGTGGCAAGGACGTGATTCCCCTCTACCGCGACGCCGAAGGGCAGAACCCGAACCTTGCGGAAGGGCTCGCCGAAACGTTGGCCGAGGTCTACGAACGCCCCGTACGGGCCGAGGACGTGTTCGCCTATGCTTATGCGGTGCTCGCGAACCCCGGTTACGCCGCGATGTTCTGGACCGAGCTCTCTGCATCCGCTCCGCGCCTGCCCATCACGCACGATGCCGATCTGTTCGCCAAAATCGCAGCCATTGGGCGCAAGCTGATTCACCTGCACACGTTTGGCAACCGCATGATCCCCAAAGGCCGCCGCGCCGGGGACGTGCCACAGGGCAAGGCGCGATGCCTCAAGGCCATTCCCCCGACCGAGGCCGATTACCCCGACACGTTTTCCTACATCCCTGAAACCCGCGAGATTGCCTTTGGCAAGGGGCGTTTTGGCCCCGTGTCCCCGGCGGTTTGGGATTTTGAGGTCTCGGGACTGCACGTTGTTCCATCATGGCTTTCGTACAGACGGCGCGAGGGCGCGGGCAAAAAATCCTCGCCCCTCGATGCGATTCGCCCAGCCGTCTGGACCGCTCCGATGACGGATCAGTTTCTGGAGCTTCTGTGGGTCCTGGAGCACACTGTCGCCCTGCTCCCCGAGATTCAGAATCTTCTGGACACTCTTGTGCAAGGTCCCTGTTTCCGGGCGGAGGACCTCCTGCCCACCCCCGACCCTCGCACCACACGGGGCGGCGGAAAAGGCGGCGGCACAGCGTCCTGCCCTTGCAGCCGAACCGACGAGTCCGACACACGGCAAGAGGTCCTGATCTTTTCAGACCCCCTCGTCCCTACACGTTAAAACGAAAGTGAACGACGTCGCCGTCGTGGACGACGTAGTCTTTGCCTTCTTGTCGCAGTTTCCCAGCGTCCCGCGCGGCCGCCTCGTTGCCGCACGCGACGTAATCGTCGTACCCGATGACCTCGGCCTTGATGAACCCGCGTTCAAAATCCGTGTGAATGACCCCAGCGGCCTGAGGCGCCAGGGACCCTCGCCGCAACGTCCACGCCCGCGCTTCCTTCGGCCCCACCGTGAAAAACGTGATGAGATCCAACAAGCGATACCCCGCACGAATAATGGCGTTGAGCCCAGGCTCGGCAAGCCCGAGCGAATCCAAAAAGGCCTTCTTGTCGGCCGGGTCGGGCAGCAGCGACACCTCCGATTCGATCGCCGCCGCGATTCGTATGCACGGTGCGCTCTCGGTCTGCGCATGCGCTTCAAGTGCACGGGACAGCGCATTGCCGTTGGCGGCGTCTTCCTCGCCCACGTTGGCGACGTACAGAACAGGCTTGGTCGTCAGAAGATTTAAACGGTGAAAAAGAATCTTCTTTTCGGAATCGAGCGAGGATTCCACGACGCTGGCCGGTTGCCCACGCTGCAGGGATTCCCGCGCAGGCTCGAGAAGGGCGAGCTGCTCTTTAGCATCAAGCTCACCCCCCTTGGCTTTTTTTTGAAGCGCGGGGATACGTTTTTCGACGCTTTCCAAATCCGCGATCATGAGTTCGGTCGCAATCACCGCCGCGTCCCGGACAGGATCCACCGAACCTTCGACGTGCGTGACGTTGGAATCCTCAAAACACCGCGCAACATGGATGATCGCGTCCACCTCACGGATATGGGCGAGGAACTGATTCCCAAGCCCTTCCCCTTGCGCAGCCCCACGTACCAACCCCGCGATATCCATAAACGCCAGCTGCGTGGGAATGATTTTGGCCGAATGCGCGAGCTCAGCAAGGCGAGTGAGTCGCTCGTCGGGCACGCTCACGCGCCCTTCGTTGGGCTCGATCGTGCAAAAGGGATAATTGGCCGCCTCCGCCGCCGCTGTGGCAGTGAGCGCGTTAAAAAGCGTGGACTTGCCAACGTTGGGCAAACCGACGATTCCGCAACTGAGTCCCATGGATTTGTTTCCTCTCGTCGTCGTCCCTGTTCACCTCACGGAGGTGCAACACCCCTCGGAATCGGGTCAAAACAGGGCCGCATACCACGTTTTCCGCTGCAATCCCAAACACGTCTTGAGAACAAAAATTCGACACGTGAAGGCCTCTTGTTGGAAAAGGGATGAATCACTAGACTGCCCCCGACTCGAAGTGAGGGGGCTTACGCGCCTTCTCCGATTTCATCCTGAGGATGGTGATCCCCCATGCCAACACATCGCCGCGCAGCCCTACGTCTTTTCAGCCTTCTCATTCTCGGACTGGCTCTAACGTCCTGGGCAGCCTCGGCAGCCTTTGCGGACAAAGAATCGGCCGAGTCGTGGCCCGCCAATGCTGGCCCCGAAGCTACGTCACCGTTGCCCCTCGCACCCGACATGGGTGTGACACCTGCTCCGGGAGAAAACGCGCTTGCCAAGTTCGGACCCGCCAGCGGGACAACCGTTTCGGTCCGGGCCTCCGAATTACGGAGTGAAGTCGCGCGTTTGAGGTCGTCGGTCGGACTCAGTCAGAACGAATTTGCCATGCTCCGCTCCAACGGTGCGGCGGGTGCCGTTCAGTACCACAGCACGGTCGCGGCTATCACGGCGCGGCTTCAGAACGGCACGACACGGGGGAACCCGATCCTGCTCCGCCAATGGGAAGAGGCCGAGGCAAGCCTTAACGAAGTGACAACCTCACTGGACCGTTTGAACGGCCTTTCAAACGTCGTCTCGGCGGATGCCTCCCTTGCGTCCTACCTGTTGGAAGCGATTCAAGGGGCGTTTCAACTTTCAGGGGCCGTGGACGAAGACCATGATCAGCTTCGCTTGCTGCGGGACGACGTCACGCAAACGTTGGTCGCGCTTGATAACCTACGCAACCAAGTCGCAGGCGACATTAGCCGCCAGACGAGCTACCTGACCGCTGAGCGTTCCAACCTTCAAACGCTTGCGTTCGCAATCAACCGTGGCGAGATGCTGGGCAACAGCTTGGCCAATCGTCCTGTCATCGTGAACCCGCCCTCGCAGGTCACGTTCCAGCCTGCCCCCACCTTGGGGACAGCTCCGGTCACAACCTCGGAAGCAGCTCCAGCCGCAACCGTGGGGACAGTCTCGGGGGCGGCTCCAGCCGCGGTCTCAGGAACAGCTCCGGTTGCAACTTTGGGGACAGTTCCCGCCACAACTCTAGGGACAGTTCCGGTTGCAACCTCGGGAGCAGCTCCGGCGGTTCCCGTCAGCGCGGCACCTCTTGCGCCCACGCCCCCATCGGGCGATCGTGAATCGTCCGGCCCCGACGGTGCTTATCAGACGGGTGCGATGCCGAGTCTCGGTCACCTCCTGGTTCTGATCAGGTACAACCAGCCCGTTGTTCACTACGAAGAAGACCTGTCCTCGGCCGTCAGCCTTGCCCTCCAGAATCGCCCCGAGGCCTCCTTTACGGTCGTGGCCATCACGCCCCAAAAGGGTGACAGTTCGGAAATCGCCCGAGCCCGTGAAGCCGCTGGGCGCAACGCCGAATCCGTCAAGCGTGCGCTCATTCAGCTGGGGCTTCCGCCTTCCAAGATCAGCTTGGGCTCGGCCTACCTAGCTGCCGCCCAAACGCCGGAGGTTCACGTTTACGTCCAATAAGGCGAGGGCAGGAGGAAAGCGGCCGGCACGTTCTCGTTGCAGATCTTTTCCTCCGGGACCAACACCAGGATCCGACCCCCTGAGGGGGCAACCTCCCTTGAGTGGAAAAGAGAAAAACCATGGCGGCTAACTCCGACCTCGCCATTCTCGTGGTAAACAGCTACCCTCCCATGCTGGACATTGTAAGGGATTGGCTGCGCAAGCTTGGCTTTCGGAACATTGTCCCGGCCGAAGACGGCCCCTCAGCGTTGCAAAAGCTGCGCGAAAAACCTTACGGCCTGATTCTTTCGGATTGGAATTTGAGTCCCATGACGGGGTTGCAGTTCTTGCGCGAAGTCCGCGCCGATCGCACGTTGCAATCCGTGCCCTTCATCATGCTGACAGCCCCCAGCAAAGCCGTCCGCGCCGCGACACTCCGGGAAGCGGGTGATTCGGGTGCCCTCATCAAACCCTTCACAGCGCAAGCGTTGCGGCAAAAGCTGGTCTCGGTTTTGGGCGAGTTTTAAAAGCACCGCCCTTCCGGCGAAGGCCGGACCCCGAGCGATTTGAAAGAGCGAGGACAGAGTCTCAAAAAGGACCGTCACCCCGGCGAAAGCCGGGGTCCATGGTTCAGACGTCCCAGAAAAATGGCACTGGTTCCCGGCTTTCGCCGGGATGACGGTCGAGAGAACAGGGCTGAGAAAAAGGTCATCGTGTGCCATACCCAAGTATAGAAGTGATTTTAAGTCGTCTTGTGGAGTGATGTGCCATGCCTCAGAGAAAATGGATTCTCTTATTTGCTTTTTTTATTTCTCTTGCCTTGATGGCATGGGAAGGTTATGATTATGCAGCTCATCAGCAAGGGCCTATGCAGGCTGAATCTATCAACGAGGCCGATGCCCTCATCCATCGTTTATACGAACAACGGGCAGCAGACGGTGATGTTTTTGCCATGCGTCTCGTGGCTGAAGACTATTTAAAGGGAAAACGTGTCAAACAAGACATCCCAAAGGGAGAGCTTTTATGGGAAAAGGCCGCTTATCTTGAGGCCGAAAAAGGAATACCGTTCGCCCTCTACACGTTAGGACGTGATTACATCGAAGGAAATTATGTCGAACGGAACGGCGCCAAAGGGATTGCTCTGTGGAAAAAAACGGCAAACGAGGGGGATATTCAATCCCAAATAGCGTTGGCTGAGGCTTACTACAATAATCATTTTGTAAGTGATTTGGTAGAAAAAGACGATGAAGAGTCCGTCAGGTGGTATTTGCGAGTCCTCAGCAACCCGTCATCCCATGCTTTTCCAAATGCTGTGCAAGCTGCCAAGGCTGCATTATACCAAATAGGCCGTGACTATGTGGATGGAACCGCCCGTCATGCTGGGAACAAGAAACCCGTTCTCGCGTTCGATGGGATTCGTGGCCTTGATGTCTGGAAGAAAGCGGCCTCCCTCGGTGATGTGCGCTCGCAATGTGCGTTGGGCCAGGCCTATCTTATGGGCAGGGTCGTTCCGAAAAACGACGCAGAGGCTGCTCAATGGTACCGTCGGGCCGTTGAAAACCCAGCCCTTAACGAGGAGCCCCCAGCCTTCCAATCGGTGGCTCGTGGGGCTTTGGGCGAGTTGTTGATCAGGGGCGAGAATATCCCCCACGACATTCCTCAAGGCATGGCTCTCCTCGAACAAGCCGCGGCTCAGGAAAGCCCTTATTATCAATTGGTGCTTGCTGGGTATTATGGCTTCGGCCCGGAGGGGGCTCGAGATGATCGGAAGGCCCTGACATTATACCAGAAACTAGCGAGCCAACAGGGAGACGAGCATCGTTTTGCGAGAGTTGAAGCGCAATATCACCTGGGAAAAGCGTATGACGAAGGACGTGGTGTTGAGAAAGACAAAGCGCAAGCTATCCTCTGGTACACAAAATCCGCCGAGGATGGAGGACATAAGGCCGCTGTGTTTCTTGCCCATGCCTACGCGACGGGGGACGGTCTCCCTCACGATGATCGAAAGGCCTACGCGTGGGCACTGAAGGCCCTGGAGGAAACACAGGCGTTCGATCCTCAGTTCAGTGAGTTTGTGTTTGCCCTCGAGAAAAAGTTAACATCCCAGGAACCCTTTGCGAAAAGGGGGGACGGGGGTGAGCGGAAGGGATTTTGAAGGCAAGGGAGAAGGGAGCCCGAGGGGGGGGCACGGGGATAAGGGCCTAAGCGTTTGATTTTAAATCATTTTGTTTTTCTCGTGGTGAGCT
>CAIPYM010000013.1 GCA_903869345.1 uncultured Pseudomonadota bacterium | reverse complement strand
GTGGGTCATCTCGGCTTCTCCTTATAGGTTGTCTAGTTAACTCCCATAAGAGACCGGTTTGACCCGCCTTTTCAAGCCCCGATAGCCAGTAGCCAATGCAACAGCATCATCCAAAGCGGGGCTACATCTTCGTGTGCATCTGTTGAGTGAGCAAGATTGTCATGATGAGTGTCGAAAAACAAGGTAAACGGGGGTATTTTGGCAGAGCGCTGCGTGGGGCACCGGCGTGGCCGGCCCCGAAGGGGTGCCCCGGAGGGGCAAGGCCGAGCCGGTGCCCCACGCAGGGAAAGTTTGAGACGCCCCACTTAGGGGGCCGATACCATGAAGAGCGTCATCTTCTCCCTGGGGGTCATCCACCCCAGGCACTTGCGCGGGCGGTCATTCACAAACCGGTCGATGCGATGCAATTCCTCCTGTCCGATCCCGGTGAACGAACTCTTCTTGGGATGGAGTCGGCGGATCAGTCCATTGGTGTTTTCATTCGTCCCGCGTTCCCACGAATGGTAGGGGTGGGCAAAGAACACGTCCATGGACAGCGTCTTGGCCATCTCTTCGTGAAGAGCGAATTCCTTGCCATTGTCGAACGTCGTCGTCAGGCGAGCCTTGGAGGGCAGGGTTCCGAACAACCGGTAGATTTCATTGAGGACTTCCTGTGCCTCCTTGCTGTTCGTTCGCCCGATCAAGGCGAAGCGCGTGTTACGTTCAACCAGCGTTACCAGGTTGCCCGTTTGGCTCGCCCCATTGATCAGATCGCCTTCCCAATGCCCCACGCTCTGCCGGGTCTCCACCACCGCAGGCCGGGTGTCGATCGAGCGTTGGTTCGGAATCTGCCCCCGGCCTCGCCCCTCCAGGCGGGGGCCGCGACGATGCCGCTTGCGGTTGGCTCTGGGAAGATGCATCCACAAGGTCCCACCCATTTTGGCGTCGGCGTAGACGTACGTGTAAATCGTTTCTTTCGAGACCCAAGCACGCCCTTCCGTGCGAGCTCGATTGCCAATCATGTCCGGCGTCCAGCCCTCCTTGATCCGAGCTTCAGCATCGAGCCGAACCTCCTCAGTAAAGCGTCGTGGCCCGGATCGCAACGCACGGGCCGTAGCCGCCGCCTGCGCCTGTTTAGGCCGATAGTTGGCAAGCCCCGTATTGCGGATGATCTCTCGGGAAATGGTGCTAGCAGATCTCAGCAGCCGTCGGGCGGTCTCGCGAATCCCATACCCTTCTTGCTTCCACCGATGGATCAGCGTACGTTCCCCTGCGGTCACGCGTTCGTAAGTCATTCCGTTCTCCTTGTGTTGGCGCACATGAAGAACGTAGCTTACCGCGTGACCTTTTCATATCACGGGTGTTGCAATAGCCGCTGGCGCGCGGGGAACGTATTCTGAACCAATCTTTACACTTGCAGTCAAGTAACTAATTAATTATTAGTTAATGATGACTGTAACTACATATTTGAAACTCATGCTATCACGCGGAAATAGCATGTCAATTCTTTGCCGCAACTTTTCTAACCTGAAATGAATCAAGGTGTTGTGATCAGGATGACTGGTTTTTAATGATTGGTCCAATAACATATCTCACGCCTGTTGACTCGCAGGGCCACTTTACATTTGCTGATTAAAACCGTTGTTAGGGGATGCTTGTTCTATCACTGCTAGCTCCTGCGTGAATAAGCAAGTTTTTGAAGTCTCAGGCTTTACATTTGACCGGTATTAGGATGTTAGGGAAAGGTTGTTCTATCATGGTTGTAGCGCATAACAACAACGACGACAAAGAATTGGAACTGGCAAGATTCGCGGAATACCTACTTGCAAAACGACTTGCGCCTGAGAAAAATGCAAAGTTCTATGTTCAGTGGGCGCGGCGCTTCCTCCTCGCTACCCCCTCCGACGGCACTCTCGGATTGCAGGACCGACTTCAGATATACCTTGATGACCTACGAAAGCGGGGAACTGAAGATTGGCAGGTAACCCAGGCGGAACACGCCGTCCGATTGTTTTTCCATAATTTTCAAAAGGAGACAGAATGGCGCCGTCCATTCGCTCCATCTGCGTGTCAGGCTACCGAAGAAATCGTCTCAAAAGCCACCGCTTTGCAGAAACTTCGGGAGTGCCTGCGATTGCGACATTACAGCTACCGAACTGAACAGACCTATGTCGACTGGATTAACCGGTATTTCGACTATCTTGCGACAGCCGAAGCCCCCATCGCTGTCACTCAACAAACTGTACGGGATTTTCTTGCACATCTGGCGCTCGTCCGCCATGTGGGAGCCTCCACCCAGAATCAGGCATTCAGCGCCTTGTTGTTTTTCTCAGGCGAAG
>CAIPYM010000012.1 GCA_903869345.1 uncultured Pseudomonadota bacterium | reverse complement strand
CCCCGTGTCTAAATTGTCCCCCAATTCCTCCCCCACTTTATGCCGGGATGGTGGGGGATGCAAGAGGATGGACCGGGACGGGAATTATCGTCTAACCCCTTGTGAGGACTTGATAATATGGACTTTCTAGGACCCTCTAGACTGTTCCAGTGGCGGAAGGGATGGGATTCGAACCCACGATAGAGTCTCCCCTATACCCGCTTTCCAGGCGAGCGCCTTCAACCACTCGGCCACCCTTCCGCACTGGACGCGAGTTTATACCAACTTTCGAGGATTTGCCAAACACGTGCTTACCCCCGACAGGGCTTTTTCAAGGGAGGGAAAAGCAACTGATTTTTAAGGAAGGTGTAGAAAGTCAGGGGACGGGGCGAAAAAGGGGGGCCTTGGTCCTGATTCGAACGAGTCTGAAACGGGGCAAGTTTTTTGAGAAAAACCGGATGAAATCTCTTGTGAGGCGCGTGCCGGATTTCCGGAAGAAGAAAGGACGTTCAGCCCTGATCGCTCGCTTGAGCCCCATCAGGGCCCGGAGTAGGGTGGTCCTTTGGGGTTGCTCAAGATGGCGGAGGTTTCCATGCACATTGCCCTCATCAGCGGGAGTCACCGGGCTTCATCGCAATCGGCTCGAATCGGGGCTTACCTGGCGGGGCGGTTGAACACCCTGCGGGCGGGGGTGACCACGGACCTGGTGGAGCTCGCGCGCAACCCTCTGCCCCTTTGGGACGAGACAGCGGTCGATCCCACGAGTCCGCTCACGAAGACCTGGGCCCCGTATGCCGAACGGCTCCGCGCCGCTGAGGGATTCGTCGTCATCGCGCCCGAGTGGAACGGCATGGTCCCCGCCGGGCTGAAAAACCTGTTCCTTTTCACGACGGCGAACGAGATTGGGCACAAGCCCGCGTTGATCGTGGCCGTTTCCGCCAGCCGAGGCGGGACCTACCCCGTGGATGAGCTGCGGATCAGCGGGTACAAAAACGCCCGCCTTTGCTACATCCCGGAGCATCTGATCGTGCGCGACGCGGCGGGGATGTTCGTGGGGGAGGTGCCCACGGGACCCGAGGACGCTTACCTGCGCAAGCGGGCGGATTACGCCCTGGGGGTTTTGCTCGCCTACACCGACGCGTTGCGGCCCATGCGGGCTGTGGCTTCGTTGAACAACCCCGATTTCCCGTTTGGCATGTAAAGGACCGGCGGATGCGCGTTCTGGGCCTGGAGACAGCCGGGGCGGTGTGCGCCGTTTGTGTGGGAGACGGTGGACGCGTCGCGGCCCTGCGCTGCGAGACAATGGCGCGTGGGCAGGACGCTCGTATCATCCCTCTAGCGCAAGAAGCCCTGGCCGAGGCGGGATTTGCGCTTGGGGCTATGGATCGCTTTGTTGCGCTCCGGGGTCCTGGAAGTTTTACGGGCATCCGCGTCGGCCTTGCCGCCGCGCGGGGGTGTGCGTGGTCGGTCGGTCGGCCCGTTTTGGGTGTGGATCGCCGGGAGGTCTACCGCGCTCAAACGGCCGCGTTGTCCGGCCCTGTTGCGGTTGTTCTGGAATCCAAGCGGCACGAGGCCTTTGTCGCGTTCCTCGGGCTTGCGGCGGGCCCTGGCGCGGGCGCGGACCCCGAGGCGTGGCGGCTCGTCGCGCCCGAGGCATTGGCCGATATCATCAACGCTGAAGCTGGGGTGTCCTGGCGCATCGTGGGCGACGGCGCGGTGCGTTTGCGCGGCCTTGTGCCGGAGGCGTTTCTGATCCCTGAGCCGCCCGAGCCCGAGGTCGTGACGGCCTCCACGCTGGCGGCAGCCCTTGCCGCTGGGGATGACCCCGCGTTCGCGCCGAGTCCCCTCTACGTCCGCCCCCCGGATGTGACGTTGCGGAAGACGGGCTGTGCGTAGGTCGCGTTCCGTCCACGCCTTTTCTTGTTTCCGAAAAAGGCGCCTCGTTCCGGTGCGGCCTGTCTGGTTTTGTCGGGAGGGTCCCTCAGCTTCAAGGGCCAGCCACGAGACACACGATCGAAAGATCGCGAGCGTCAACCAGGTGCCCCTATCCCCGATGTCGAATCGTTCGGTCGGCGGGAAAGACGACGGTCATCGTTGTTCCATGCCCAGGTGTGCTGTCCAGCTGGAGCGTTCCGCCATGAAGCTCCACCAAGGCTTTGGTGAGCGGAAGACCCAGGCCCGTGCCCTCGTGCTGACGGTTGAGGGCGCTGTCAATCTGACCAAATGGCATAAGGGCGGTTGAAACATCTTCCGGCGCAATGCCGATTCCCGTGTCCTGCACGCTCACGACAAGCCTGCCCTGATCATCCACGTGCGCATCTAACGTCACCTTCCCTCCCGAGGGCGTGAACTTAACGGCGTTGCTGAGAAGATTGGTGAGGATTTGTTTCAGGGCGCGCTCTTCGCCGCGTAAGCGGGGCAGGAAGGGGACGTGCTCGGCGCGAAGGGTGATTTTCCCTTCGTTCGCCCGTACCGCCATCAGGCGCATGACACTTTGAACCGCCTGGTCGACATCCACGAGGCCTTCCGCGAGCGCGCGTTTGCCCGATTCGATTTTGGCCATGTCAAGAATATCGTTGATCAGTGAAAGGAGCATGTGCCCGCTGTCGTAGATGTCCTGAGCGTATTCCACATACTGTTCTTGCCCGACGGGACCGAAAAGTTGGTCCTTGATGATTTCAGCGAACCCGATGATCGCGTTCAGGGGCGTGCGGAGCTCGTGGCTCATGTGCGCGAGGAATTCCGACCGGCTTCGGTTTGCGGAATCGGTTTGCCCTTTGGCGTGTTCCAAGGCTTGTTCAACGCTGCGCCGACTGGTGATGTCGTGAATCGTCCCGACGATACCAGTGAGGGTCCCGTCGGCGTTGTGCATGGCTTGACCGCTCAGGTGAATCCACACGGTTTGTCCATCACGCCGCCGTGCCTCGGCGGTCGTTGCGTGGGGGCCTGGGGACGTTTCCAGATCTTCGCGCCAACGTTGAGCCCCAAACGAATCCACGAAAATGTTCCGCGCAAAATCCGGCTGAGCCTTGATCAGCTCCTCGGGCGAGACATAACCCAAGATCGTTGCCACGGCATGGTTCGCTTCTTGCCATTGCCCCGTCGCGCTGAGACGAAAAAGGCCAAGGCCAGCGGTTTCAAACATCAAGCGGAGGGTGCACTCGCGACCCTGCAGGGCTCGGCACTGCGCGGCCAGGTCCGAAGCATGAGCGGCCAGCATCTTGGCGGAGGCAGCCCATCGCAGAAACGTCCGGCTCGCAAGAGCGCACGCGAGCCCCCCCCCGAGCGCCAGCGCCCCTACCACGAACGCCGATGCAAAAGGCATCCACGCGGGGACGACAGAAACACAGGACACGACCAGCCCCGCGCCGAACGCAAGGCCCGCGACGATCCACCCGAGGAGGACGAGTCGTTGAACGAGGAGGGACGCCGGACGAGGAGGGAACACGGACAGAAGGCCCTTGAGCTTGCGCACGCACGACGAGGAAGGCACTCCCAAGCTAGCCAAAACACCCCCCTTCGTCGACTCGAAGCTTTCACCCAACGGGGCTTTTTCAAGGAATGTGGGGGAAGGAGGGGCCTGAGGCTTCCTCGACAGAGCCGGGAGCCTTTCGGTCTTCTCGATTTGTGCTAGGTTTTCCGCGTGTCGGGACGGGCCCGAGGGTTCCGGCGCGGGTGTCTTTTCCCAACCACGACTCAAGGTCCCCATGCCCCTTTCACTCAACGATATCAAAGATCGCGCCCTGAATTTCTCCCGTGAATGGGCGGAGGAATCGTCGGAAGACGCCGAGGCCAAGTCGTTCTTGGACGGGTTCTTCAGCGTTTTCGGCGTGTCCCGGCGGCGCGTCGCGACGTTTGAAAAGCGCGTCAAAAAAATTGACGGGAAAGACGGGTACATTGATTTGCTTTGGAAGGGGATTTTGCTGGTTGAGCATAAATCCCGTGGGAAAGACCTGGACCGGGCCTACGCGCAAGCCAAGGATTATTTTCCGGGCCTCAAAGACCGCGACTTGCCGCGCTATATTTTGGTATCGGATTTCGCGCGGTTCCGCCTCTATGACCTGGAAGACGGCACGCAGCACGAATTTTTGCTGGCCGAGTTTTATCAGAACATTCGGCTTTTCGATTTTATCTCGGGGTACCAGACTCAGACCATCACGGCGCAGGTCGATCAGATCGCCATCAACACCGACGCCGCCGAGCGCATGGGGCTTTTGCACGATCGGCTCAAACTGGCGGGCTACAACGATCACGCGCTGGAGGTTTACCTGGTGCGCGTTTTGTTCTGCTTGTTTGCGGATGACACGAGCATTTTTGAGCGGCGGCAATTTCAAGATTTGATTGAGCAACGCACCTCGGAAGACGGGGCGGACCTCGCGCAGTGGCTGACCCATTTGTTTGATGTCCTTAACACACCTGAACACAAAAGGATGAAGAACCTCGACGAGCAGCTTGCCGCATTTCCTTACGTCAATGGCCGTTTGTACGAAGAGTACCTTCCCGTGGCCACCTTTGATCGTGGCATGCGCGAGATGCTGCTTGAGTTTTGCGCGATGGACTGGAGCCGCATTTCCCCGGCCATTTTCGGGGCGCTGTTTCAGTCGGTCATGGACCCGCAGTTACGTCGGAATCTTGGGGCGCACTACACGGACGAAAACAACATTCTAAAGCTGATCGGACCGTTGTTTCTGGACGATCTCCGCGCCGAGTTCACACGGATCAAGAGCCAGCCAAAAAAGCTGGAAGATTTCCACCGCAAACTTGCGACGCTCAAGTTTCTGGACCCGGCCTGTGGCTGCGGCAACTTTTTGGTGATCGCCTACCGCGAACTGCGCCTTTTGGAATTGGATGTTCTGCGTGTTCTGTTTGACCTGTCCAAAAACCCAACCTTGGCGATGGACGTCAGCGCCCTGATTTTGTGCAACGTGGATCAGTTCTACGGCATCGAGATCGAGGAGTTCCCGGCCCAGATTGCTCAGACCGCGCTCTGGCTCATGGACCACCAAATGAACCTGCGGGTGTCCGAGGCGTTCGGAAAATACTTCACGCGGCTTCCCTTGGTGAAATCCGCGACCATCGTTCACGGCAATGCCCTGCGGCTGGATTGGCGGACCATCGTTGCGCCTTCTGACTTAAGTTTCATTCTCGGCAACCCGCCGTTTGTCGGATCGAAATACATGACCGCCGAGCAACGGTCCCTCGTGCGCGAAACGTTCAATGACGTGAAGGGGGCCGGTGTTTTGGATTTTGTCACCGCCTGGTACCGCAAGGCGGCGAATTACATGGAGGGCAATCCCGCGATCAAAGCCGCGTTTGTCTCGACGAACTCCATTACCCAAGGGGAGCAGGTTGGCATCCTGTGGTCGGATTTGCTCCGGCGTGGCGTGAAAATCCACTTCGCCCACCGCACGTTCCAATGGACAAGCGAGGCCCACGGCAAGGCCGCCGTGCATTGCGTGATCATTGGATTTGCTCTGCACGATCGCGCCGAAAAAAGGCTTTTTGATTACGAGGATCCGCAGACCAAGGCCCATGAAACACGATTCCCGAACATCAACCCCTACCTCGTGGGCGCCCCGGATATCGTGGTGATGCGGCGAAGTACGCCCTTGTGTAATGTTCCTGAGATTGGAACGGGCAATCAGCCCATTGACGGTGGCTCTTACCTCTTTACGCCCGACGAGAAAAAAGCCTTTTTGCAAAAAGAACCCGCTGCTGCTCCTTATTTCCGACGCTGGATTGGAAGCGACGAGTTTCTCAATGATTATGAG
This sequence comes from uncultured Pseudomonadota bacterium, assembly GCA_903869345.1. Lineage (GTDB taxonomy): Bacteria > Pseudomonadota > Alphaproteobacteria > UBA9219 > UBA9219 > CAIPYM01. Next base: position 40,904 of record CAIPYM010000012.1, on the reverse strand, counting down.
CGCTTTTGCCTCTGGCTTGGCGAGTGTTCTCTCAAAGAACTTAAAAGCATGCCCGAGGTGATGAAACGATTGGAAGATGTTCAGCGATTCAGGCGGGCCAGCAAGAGACCCGTTACGAACAACCTCGCGACGACTCCCACACGATTCCATTTTGAAAACATGCCGAAATCACGCTACCTCGTGATTCCCGAAGTCTCTTCGGAACGGCGGCACTACATTCCGATGGGGTTTGTGGGACCCAAAACGTTGGCGAGCAACCTGCTCAAAATTGCTCCCCGTGCGACCGTCTATCACCTCGGGGTGCTCTCGTCCTCCATGCACATGACCTGGGTGAAGGCTGTGTGCGGAAGGCTTGAAAGCCGCTACCGCTATTCTGCCGGGATTGTGTACAACAACTTTCCGTGGCCCCTGAACGCCACGGCAGCGCAGAAAAAGAAAATTGAGGACGCGGCGCAAAAGGTTTTGGACGTTCGGGCGGCCCATCCTGGGGTATCTTTGGCGCTTCTTTATGATCCTGTCGCCATGCCCCCCGCCCTGACCAAAGCCCACCGGGCGCTCGATGCGGCGGTGGATGCGGCCTATTCCAAAAAGAAGTTTCTGGGGGATAGCGACCGCGTGGCGTTTTTGTTTGAACTTTACCAAAGCCTCGTGAGTCCGCTTGAATCCAAGAAACTCACGCGGCGGAAAAGCAGAAAAGCGTCCCCTCTCTCAGGCCGAATCCTCGGGACTTGACGTCCGAGAACATCGCTTCGATCCCCCAACGCAATCCATCATCCAGCCCTTTGACCTTCGACGGGACTGCGATCATCGCGATCCCTCAGCTTGGCGGACAGCCGATGTCTTATTGAAAGGATTTTCAAATTTGGTTGCGGGGAGAGGATTTGAACCTCTGACCTTCAGGTTATGAGCCTGACGAGCTACCGGGCTGCTCCACCCCGCGACAGGGCTATCCGAAAAAGGATTGCGCCATTCTTAGCAAGAACGCCGTGACCCCTCCGCAGACTCGGGGGACCCTAGAGGCTTTCCAACCGAGGTGCAAGGTCTTTCTCGCTCTTTCTTTGCGGCCCTCTTTTCAGAACGGACGTAAAGATGACACAATCGCCCGCTCTTGTGGGGGACGGGTTCGCCCCGTGCGGTGTGTGCCCTCGGACGAACCCTGAACCCTTTGATTTTGACCCTGCGACACAAGGAGAACAGAACATGACGACACGGTTACGTCAGGCAGCTCTACTGGCCTGCATGGGAGCGCTCATGATCCCAACGACGGCAAGCGCCGCAAGTCCGGCGGCCGGAAACACCATCGTCGCGAAGGTGGGGGGGCAGCCCATCTACATGTCCGAGGTTTTGCGCGAGGCGCAAGACATGGGCAACGCCGCGCAACGCGTTCCCCCGCAGATTCTCTATCCCCAGATTGTTCAGCGCCTGGCCATCACGCGCCTCGCGGCCGCCAAGGGCTACGCTGACAAGTTGCAGAACACCCCTGAAGCCAAGGCGCGTCTGAAGGACGCTGAGGAGCAAATCGTGGCCGACCTTTATGTGCACAAGTCCGTCCAACCCAAGATCACGGACGACAAGATCAAGGCTCGCTACGATGCAATGGTCGCCAAGTTCAAGCCCGAAGATGAAGTGCGGGCTCGGCACATTCTGGTGCCCACCGAGGCTGAAGCAAATGACGTCATCAAAGCCCTTCAGGGCGGCGCGGACTTCGCGAAACTGGCCGCCGAAAAGTCCAAGGACTCCGGCTCGGCCAAGGAGGGCGGTGAGCTTGGATTCTTCCCGCGCACGGCCATGGTCAAGCCCTTCGCCGACGCCGCCTTCGCCATGAAAGCGAACGAGGTCAGCGACAAGCCCGTCAAGACCGATTTCGGCTACCACGTCATTCAGGTGGAGGAGCGCCGGAAGTCGGCCCCGCCGCCGCTGGAAGCCGTCCACAACCAAATTGCCAACCAGCTCGGGCAAGAGCTTGCCGCGCAGTTGGTCAAGAGCTTGGAATCCAAAACCAAGATCGAGATGTTCAACCCCGATGGAACGCCCATGAAGAAAGACAAGGCCGAGGACGAGAAGAGCCAAGAAGCTCCGGCAGCCCCTGAGCCCGCCGCCACGAAGTAATCGGTTAACCTGCGGCACGGCAAGGATTTCTCCTTTTCGTCGCATCTCCTCGTTGTCCCGGCGAAAGCCGGGACGCGGGGCGGTTTGAAAAAGCGGTGAACGTGTCTCAAAAAGGACCCCGGCGAAAGCCGGGGTTCCTGATTCAGCCGTTCCGAAAAACGGCTCGGAATCCTGGCCTTTGCCGGACGGGCCTTTCCCCTCTCCCACTCCGCCCGGCGCCCCCCGCTCTGTCTTCCGCGCACGGGTATGCTACAACGCCGCGAGGCGGACACGTCCGGGATCTTGACTCACCACCGAGGGCACACAAGGCCAACATGCTTGTTTCCCTTCATAACGTTCATGTGCGTTCCCGCACCAAGCGCCCGATTCTCGCGGGCATCACCCTGGAGCTGGAGCCGGGGGCGTTCGTGTTTTTGACAGGCCCCAGCGGGGCGGGAAAATCGTCGCTTTTGCGCGTCATGGGACTGGCCCTTCGTCCAACCACGGGGAGCATCACGTTGCTCGGACACGACGTTGCCACGATGAACCGCCGCAGCCTGTCCGCGCTCCGAAGGCGGCTCGGATTTGTGTTGCAGGATTCGCGGCTGATTCCGCACCTGACGGCGATTGAAAACGCTTCCCTCCCCCTGTGGCTTGCGGGCGGTGAGCCCGAGGCCGTCCGGCGTCATGTGACCGAGCTTTTGACCTGGGTGGGCCTGGGCGACCGCCTGAAGGCGCGGCCCGCTGAATTGTCCGGCGGTGAGCAGCAACGCGTGGCCCTCGCCCGCGCGATTGTGAACAAGCCTGCTCTGCTCTTGGCCGACGAGCCCACGGGCAACGTGGACGATCAAACGGCGCTGAAGCTGCTCTACCTTTTCACGGAACTGAACAAAATGGGCACAACCGTTGTGATTGCCACGCATCAACACCATCTTGTGGCCCGCATGGGCAAAACAACGCTCGCGATTCAGGGTGGGGTTCTTCAACCGCCTCCCGAGGGATCTTAGGCCATGCGTCCGCTGACTCTTCTGTTCGAAGGTTCTTTCCGCGAGCGACGCGTGGGCGCGAACCTGGTCCTCTTGATGACCTTGCTGATTTACCTGGCCACCGTCATGGCGAGCCTCGCTGTGGGATTCGGAGGCATCGCGTGGGTGGGCGAACGCACGATTCAGAGCCGCGCGACCCTCGTGATTCCGCCTGCGTCTCTGGGTTCAGACGGGAGCACGTCCGACACACTCCCACGCGTGTTCGCTCTGCTCAAAGCCGACCCCTCGCTTGCGCCGCCGCGCGTTGTCACCACCGACGAAAGTCGCCGGTTGCTGCAAGCCTGGGGCGTTGATTCCGCGACTCTGGCCGATGCCCCCCTGCCCATCCTGATGGACCTGGAGGCCGTCCCAGGTGCGCGCTTGGATCTTCCTCGCCTCAAGCAGACGCTTGTCGCCGCCAAGATCACGGCGCGGTTGGACAGTCTCGCCGACACGCTCGCCACGTTCCTGCCCCTGCTCCGTGGCCTCAGCATCGCCGCCCTGGGCGTTGTGGGGCTCGTGCTGATCGTCTTGGCCCTGGGAATCGCGTTCGCCTGCCGTAGCGTGCTCACGACCCAACGGGACACGCTGGAGATGCTTCACCTTATGGGGGCTGACGACAAAACCCTGACACGTCTGTTCCGCGCCGAGATTCGCAAACGCGCTTTTGTGGCCGCCGGGGTGGGATTCGTGCTGGCCGCTGCTACGCTTGCCATGGGCGCGATGGGTGCGCGGACGTTCCTCGACATTTCCTTCCTGCATCCCACACAGGACGAGATTCTTGTCGCGGCGGGCCTTATGGCACTTGTCCCTGTGCTTGCTGTTTTTGTGGCCTGCGCTGCGGCCCGGCGCATGGCGATGGGGCAGCTGCGAGCGTGGCCATGACCTCCCGCTGTCGTTTCAAAAGGACGTTCAAGCGTGTGCTCTTGGCGGGGCTAGGAGTCGGGGTTCTTGGCGCTTGGGGGTCGGGTTTTGGAACGTTCGTGGATCACGTGAGGTCGTTTCCGCCCCCTGCGCGGAATGCCGACCTGCCGCCCACGCAAGCCATTGTGGTGTTGACGGGCGGAAGTGGACGCATCGAAGAGGGCCTTGCCCTCCTTGCAGAGGGCAAGGGGAAAAAACTGCTCATCTCGGGAGTTGGACCCGGTGGCCATCATGCGCCCGTGCTTGACAAGATTCCCCTCGCCCCGGACCTGCAAGCCTGCTGCATCACGTTGGGCTCGACCGCGACTTCCACGCTCGGCAATGTGGAGGAAACTCGTCGTTGGCTTAAGGTTGAGGGTTTTTCCGAAATCCGGCTTGTAACGGCCAATTACCACATGCCGCGCAGCCTCTTGCTGTTCAGCGCGGGGCTCCCGAACGTCACCATCCTTCCTTATGCCCTTGTTTCCAGCAACGTGCCCATGGATCCCTGGTGGAGCCACCCGGCCACCGCGAGCCTGCTGGCCAGCGAGTACACCAAATACCTGATCAGCCTCGCCTTGATTCGCCTACGGGAGAGTCTTACAAAATAAGACCCGAATCGAAGAGATGGGCAGGCCGTGAAGGAGGCGCAGCGCGACTCCCTCTTTGCTTGAAGGAGAGGGGTTTCTGAACAAAAAGCGTGCTTGGAATCCTCCTGCACGGCGGCATGGCACGGAGGTCCTTTTTCGTTCCGTCCCTCGTCCGTCATCCCGACGAAAGTCGGGATCCCGAGCCGTTTTCCTGGGGCGACTGAAACCTGGACCCCGGCTTTCGCCGGGGTGACGCGTGAAGAGAAACCCAAGAGAACCTATGCCGTCCTCCGTCCTCGCCTTTTCCCTGCTCGTGATGCGTTCCTTCCTCTTGAACCTTGCGTTCTATGGATGGACGGCGCTTTTGTGCGTCGTGTGCCTGGGGGCGCTGGTCCTTCCCCGCAAAAGCCTGTTTGCGTGCATGCGCCTTTGGCTGGGGGGCCTGCACACGATTGAGCATTCCGTCGGCGGGATTCGCGCAACAATCGTCGGGTACGAGCATCTCCCGCCCAAGCCTTACATCGTGGCCGCCAAACACCAATCGGCGTGGGAGACGTTTACGCTCGCACGACTCCTTGATCAGCCCGCCATTGTCCTGAAGGCCGAGTTGATGCGGCTGCCCCTCTGGGGCTGGTACGCAAGCCGCGCGGGTATGATCCCTGTGGACCGTGCGGGCCGACGCCGTGCCCTCACACGGATGCTTCGCGCTGCGCGGCAAGCCGCCGACGAAGGCCGCGCCCTCGTGATTTTCCCCCAAGGCACGCGCGTCGCCCCCGGTGCGAAGGCCCCTTACCATGTGGGCGTCGCGGCACTTTACCAGGCCCTTGCCCTGCCCGTCGTCCCCGTGGCCGTTAACTCGGGCCGCCTGTGGCCCAAAAACAGTTTTTTGAAGAGACCCGGCGTTGTCACGCTCGCGTTCCTGCCGCCCATTCCTCCAGGACTTCCCCGGACGGTGTTCATGGAACGTCTCGAGACCACCCTTGAATCCGCGAGCGCCCGCCTGCTGGAACCTCCAACCCTATGACTCTGTGGAGAAATCCGCCCAGGAGTCCTGGCCCACGTTGCGGGTGGCCCAGGGGACGATGGGGGGGGATGGGACAGGGATTCGCGGCTTTTCGGTTGACGCGGGAACGTTTTTTCTTGAAGGTAGGGGTCTGTTTCCCTGCGCAAAGCTGGGACTCCGTGAGGGGTCGTGGGTGAGCGCGGGGGTTTGATGACTCCAAACCCGAGGTGCCCCCATCGCTAGTCCTCTTCCAAGCCGTACGCGTTCCGAGCACACCCGCCGTGAACGCGAGACCGGACCCCGCCTGAACGCGGGGATCATCACCCCCCAGATTCGCGTGATTGACGCGGAAGGGGAGATGCAAGGCGTCATGTCCGTGGGCCAAGGCCTTGCCATGGCCGTCGAAGCGGGCCTTGACCTTGTTGAGATTTCGCCCAACGCGGATCCGCCCGTCTGCCGCATCGTGGATTACGGCAAATACAAATACGAGCTTCAGAAAAAAGCCGCCGAAGTCCGCAAAAAGCAAAAAGTGATTGCCGTGAAGGAGATCAAGCTCCGCCCGATGATCGACGACCACGACTTCGCCATCAAGATGAAGAACGCCCAAGCGTTCCTAGCCGAGGGCGACAAGGTGAAGATCACGTTGCGGTTCCGGGGACGCGAAATGGCGCACCAAGAAATCGCGCACGGCGTTTTGCGCAAAGTCCGCGAGATTCTGAACGAGGCCGGGAAGGTCGAAATGGAGCCCAGCATGGAGGGGCGCCAAATTGTGATGATCATCGCGGCGCGTTAAGTTGCCAGGGTTCTCTCATAGGGGATACGTCCGATGATTCGCACCGTCACCACCGTCCGTGAACTCAAAGCCGCCATGACCCCTTGGCATGGTCGGGACGGTACCGTGGGGTTTGTGCCGACGATGGGCGCGTTGCACGAGGGGCATTTGTCCCTCGTTCGTCGTGCTCAGGACGTGACGCAGCACACGGTCGTGTCGGTGTTCGTGAACCCGTTACAATTCGGCCCCGGCGAAGACCTGGAGCATTACCCGCGCAACTTGGAATCGGATCAGTGCATGCTGGAAGCGGCAGGGTGCGATCTGTTGTTTGCCCCCACGACGGAGGAAATCTACCCGCCTGGATTCGCGACACGGATCGATCCGGGCCCCCTGGCAACCATCTTGGAAGGCAAGTTCCGTCCGGGCCACTTTGTCGGTGTTGCGACGGTTGTGACTCGGCTCTTGATGCAAGTCGGCCCCGATTACGCCTTTTTCGGCGAAAAAGATTACCAACAGCTTTTGATCATCCAACAAACCGTGCGTGATTTGTCGATTCCCGTCACGATCCTTCCGGCCCCCATCGGGCGCGCCGCCGACGGTCTGGCCCTTTCAAGCCGTAACGCCTACCTGCCGCCCTCCGAGCGAGCGAAAGCTTCCCACCTGCCCGCGACGCTTTTCGGCCTTGTGGAACGCCTCCGCGCAGGCGAGGACGTGGAGCCGGTCCTCCTCGACGGGCAGCGGCAACTTGTCAAAGAGGGATTCCGCGTGGATTACCTCACGTTGGTGGATGAACGAACGCTGGAGCCGCTGACCTTGGCGCAGCGCCATGCACGGCTTCTCGTGGCGGTCCATTTGGGGGCCACACGACTCATTGACAACATGCCGATTGCGCGTCCGTAACGTCGGGCGGCGCGCCGTCGATAGAGCCAATTTCTCAGCCGCGTCCCCTTCACGTCATCATCCCGGTGAAGGCCAGGACTTCGAGAGGCGGCGAGAGCGTGAATGACTCCCTCGGGATTCCGGCTTTGGGTGACAAGGAGGAAGCGATGCGACAAAAAGGAGAACCTATGCCGTGTCGCCGTCTCTTTTTGACGCCCCCTTCGAGACCTTTGCCTCCTTCCATGCTCCGTTTTCTTCCCCCGCGCCTTTTGGCAACGACCGACAGCACGCAAGAGCGGGCGCGGGAGGCAGCCGAGGCCGGGGCTCCTGAGGGGTTTGCCGTCCAAGCGCTCACGCAGACCGCCGGGCGGGGACGGCGAGGGCGTGTATGGGATTCGCCGCCAGGCAACCTTTACTTGTCCGTGGTTGTGCGCCCGTCCGATGGAAACACCCCCATCGGCACCTATTCCTTCGCGGCGGCGCTCGCCGTTCACGCGATGATTCGCGCGGCGTTGCCCGCTGTTCCTCCTGAAGATGTACGCCTCAAGTGGCCGAACGATGCGCTGATCCGGGGGCGCAAGGTGGCGGGCGTGTTGGGGGAAACGGCGGGCGAGGCCCTGATTCTCGGATTTGGCGTGAACCGGATTCATGCCCTCGCACAGGCGCTTTTCCCCGCGACGACTCTTCGGGCCGAGGCAGGGGACCGCAAGGTTCCTGCTCTTGAAAGCCTTTGCGAAGACCTGTTGCGTCACCTCGCGTTCTGGATCACGCGCCTACGGACCGAAGGCTTCGCGCCCTTGCGTACGGCCTGGAACGCACGGGCGTTGACGGGGCTCCTCACCGTGCGGGATTCCACAACAACTCTGACCGGAATCTCCGAGGGGCTGGCTGAAGACGGACGACTTGTGCTGCGCGACGCCGAAGGTTCCCTCCATCATCTCTCCAGCGGCGACGTTGGGGGGTAGGGTTGTTCAGGGCTGAAGACGTCTTCTCCTCTCCGCGCAGCATGATTCCTCCCTGTCCCACCAGCGGGAAAGGGCCGAATCATCGGGGCCGTTTTGCAACCCTTGGTTGTGTTTTCAGGGATATGGGACACAGTCCGGTATGCCGTCATATAGGCGTATGATCCTCATACACATGAATAATTTTGTTGATCCCCCGATCCTCTTGCTCTACCAATGCGTGTGGTCCATGATGACACAACCTAGAGGTGTGCTTAAGCCCCTTCCTGCACGCAAAAGGAGAAAATCATGTCCCCTCTTTCACCCCTGGCTTTCGAGGCTTCAGCTTCCCTCGAGAACGACTCTTCGCCCGACAACACGTCCAGGCCTCGTTCAACGGCGGCCAAAAGCACCCTGGTCAGCCGCAACCTCACCCTCGGGGGGCATCGCACCAGCGTTCGGCTGGAGCCCGAAATGTGGAGTGCGTTGCGTGAAATTGCTCGCCGCGAAAACACGTCCTTGCACGCCCTTTGCAATGCGGTGGCCATCCGGCGCCCTGCGTACACGTCGCTTACAGCCGCGATCCGGGTTTTCATCATGGCGTACTTTCGAGCGGCCGCGACCGAGGAAGGCCACGCCCTTTCGGGGCACGGTCCCGGAGGCACCCTCACGAACACCTACCCAGCATCGTTTGATGGGGAACGGATCAGCGTCCGCTCGGAACAGTCTTAAGCGTAAACACGCCTTCCACTTCGACGGCCGCATTCAGGGGCAGGCACGGCACCCCCACCGCTGCACGGGCGTGGCGGCCCTCTTCGCCCAAGACGGCGAGCATCAGGTCCGACGCGCCGTTCATCACCTTGGCCTGATCGAAAAAGTTGGGGGCCGAGGCCACAAACCCCCCCAGGCGCACACACCTCTCCACGCGCTCCAGATCGCCTCCGCAGGCCGCGCGTAATTGGCCGAGAAGGTTCAAGGCGCAGAGCCGAGCGGCCTTTTGCCCCGTCGCAACGTCCACCTCGGCCCCCAGGCGGCCCGTGACGACCACTGAGCCGTTTTCCAGCGGCAACTGGCCCGAAATCACAACCTGATTCCCAAGAACGACATACGGCGCGTACGATCCAACCGGCGCGGCCGGGGTTGGAAGAATCAGACCAAGGGACGTGAGACGTTCAGCGGGAGTTGTCATGGGAAAGGGGCTCCTTCGGAATCACAGGATACCAAGGGATTTCAAGAATCCTGTTCGGCTCGTACCCCGCCCGCCCCCTGTTTGGCAAGCACGCTCCTCGCAAGGCGCTTGACGGGCGCGGCGTCCACGGGTCTTGTGGCAAGCGAACGGCGCGAAACGATGATGCCGAGCCCCGACGTGCGTTGAGCCCCCATGCCCTCTGACGCCTCTCCGCGCAGGATTCTGTTTCCGAGGCCCCTGATGCCTCAGGTGCTTCAGGCCCTGGCAATCTGGGCGTCTTTCCCCGTGTGCGCCCCCACGTGGGCCGCGGGCGTGCGGGACAAAAAAATTCCCTGCAAGGATCGCCTGGTCCCTCTGGCCGCCAAGCTCGAATCCCTTCGCGCCGCTTTGTCCCCGCTGGGCTTGTCCGCTGAGGACACGTTCCGGCGTCTGTTGAACGACGTTGCCCATGAACGTGCCCGCGCTTTTCTGACCGGAATCCGCGCCTACCACGCGCACCCGGCCCGTCGTACGCTGACGGATGGGCCCGTTGTTTGGCAGAGCGGGACAACGGTCGTGCGGGATCTCGGCGTGACGGGCGCGGAACAGGGAACGCCGATTCTGCTCATCCCGTCCCTCGTGAATCGGTCCACAATTCTCGACCTGGACGACGGCGCTTCGTTTGCGCGGTTCTTGGCGATCAAAGGTTTTCACCCGTTGATCGTGGACTGGGGCGAGCCGGGGCCGAAGGAACGTGCGTTTGACCTCGATGACTACGTGACACGCCGCCTCGTGCCCGCGCTGGATTTCGTGACAACGCGCACGGGCCGTCCCGCGCATGTTCTGGGATACTGTCTGGGGGGCCTTTTGGCGCTGGCCCTCGCGCTTCTGCGTCCCCAGGCCGCTGCCTCGCTCGTCCTGATGGCGACTCCTTGGGACGTGCCGCCCGAATCGGCCTTTGCGGACCTGACCGTCCAGCTGGAGCCCTACCTGGAGGCCGCCGGAGTCCTGCCCGTGGACGTTCTGCAAAGCCTGTTCACGCGGTTCCAACCCACGCACGTTATGACCAAGTTTGCGCGATTCGGGACCCTGGATCCCGCAAGTCCCGAGGCGCGGCGGTTTGTCTTGACGGAGGATTGGCTCAACGACGGCGTGCCCCTGACCGCCCCCGTCACACGCACCTGTTTTCGGGATTTTTACGGACGCAATTTTGCGGCGAGGGGGCACTGGCGCGTCGGGGGCCGGGTCGTGGATCCTCACGAGCTGACGGTTCCCGCTTACGCCGTCGTGCCGGGAAAGGACCGGATCGTCACGCCGGAATCGGCCTTGCCGCTCGCACGGGCTCTTCCCCACGCCACATTGCACGAGCCGATGATGGGCCACATCGGTCTGTTGACCAGCCTGGAGGCCCCCCACGCCGTCTGGACCCCGCTTGCGACGTGGTTGCAAACGCAAGCCGTTTTTCCCCCAACAACGTCGTATGGTACAAGGAACCCGAACCACACGGCTTCGTAGGATGAAGGAACACGCCATGACACCCCCTAACCCTCCCCGCCCACGCCCCGCGATGCTGTGTATTTTGGACGGCTGGGGTCATCGCGCCCCCGCCGAGGACAACGCGATCACCAACGCTAAAACGCCCGTGTTCGATCATCTATGGGCGACATGCCCTCACACGACCCTGGCAGCCTCAGGGGAAGAGGTCGGGCTTCCGGCAGGGCAAATGGGAACCTCCGAAGTGGGACATCTGACGATTGGTGCGGGGCGAACGATTTTCCAGTACTTGCCGCGTTTAAACAGAGCCTTCGCGAATGGCGAGTTTCGCACCAGCGCAGAGCTTACCGTCCTGATTGACTCGCTGAAAAAGACGGGGGGAACGTGTCACCTGTTGGGCCTCGCCTCTCCCGGTGGCGTGCATTCACATCAGGATCATATTGTGGGATTGGCGCACCTGGTGGCCGAGGCGGGTATTCCGGTGCTCATTCATGCGTTTCTGGATGGGCTCGATGTGCCTCCACAAAGCGCACTCGAGCAAATCGACAAGCTCTCACACGACATTGAGTCTCTTCCGAATGTGCGCCTTGCGACCCTTTGTGGGCGATACTACGCTATGGACCGCGACACACGGTGGGATCGGATTCAGAAAGCGTATGACTTGGTTGTGGACGGGGTTGGTGCGTCGTTCCCCACCTTTCAGGCCGCGATTGAAGCAAGTTATGCGGCGGACATCAAAGACGAACGTCTCTTGCCCGTTGTCTTGGAATCCTACGACGGCATGAAAGACGGCGACGGACTCTTGTTCGTCAACTTTAGAACCGACCGAGCACGCCAAATCTTGACGGCACTTCTCGACCCTGATTTTAAAGGATTTGAGCGACGACGCGTTGTCACGTTCTGTGCCGCTAAAGGCACCGCCGAGTATTCGGATCGTCTCACTCAACTGATGGGCCCACCCCTTCTGCCCCCCAATCAGCTCACGGATATTTTAGGGGACGTGATCGCAAAAGCTGGATGGAAACAACTCCGCATTGCCGAAACCGAGAAATACATTCACGTCACTTTCTTCTTCAACGGCCAAAGTGATCAGGTTTTCCCCGGCGAAGAGCGAATTCTCGTGCCTTCGCCACATGTGCCTTACGATGTCCAGCCAGAAATGTCGGCTCCGGAAGTGACGGACCGTCTGGTGGCCGCGATTGATTCAGGAAAATTTGATTTTATCGTCCTGAATTACGCGAACCCCGACATGGTGGGGCACACGGGCTCTTTGTCCGCCGCGATTAAAGCGGTCGAGGCCGTGGACACCTGCCTCGGGCGCGTGATGGAGGCCTTGAAACGCCAGGGGGGGCTCGCGATGATTTTTGCGGACCATGGTAACAGTGATCGCATGTACGATCCGGATTCACACGGCCCCCACAAAGCCCACACCACCGAGCCCGTGCCACTCATTTTGGTGGACGGCCCCGCGAGCGTGAAGGGGTTGCAACCGGGGACGTTGGCCGATGTCGCCCCGACGCTGCTGGCTCTTGTGGGCCTGCCCCAGCCCGCCGCGATGGACGGGCGGAATCTTGTGATCACGGTGTAAGCCCCACAAACCGAGGGAGCGGTCATGGAAAAACGCCGAATCTTTCAAAGCGTGGGGCTCGCTTTTCTGGCCCTTGTGCTTGTGAACGCCCCCGCTGCGCCAGCCGAGGAGGGGAAACCCTCCACCACGGCCACCTACCTGACGCTCACGCAAACGTTGATCCGCTTTGGGTCGCTCGATATTTACGATGATGACATTCTGGATGACTACGCTCTTATGGCGGAATGCAAGCTTTTTGTGAGATTTTACAAGGACGAGTTTACGTGGCGCAAAATCCGCGAAGGCATCCGCGAGACCATTCGCCGTCATGTTGTGACATACCCCACAACGCTGACGTACGACACCGAGCTTCAACTGGGCCGGTACGATTTTGAAAACCACCTCTTTCGCTTCACCTCCAAAACCGAGCTACGCAACGTCAACGCCTTTTCCTTTGATTCGACCGATACGGCCTCGTGCAACAACAAACGCCCCTCGATTTTGCCGAAATCCTACCGCATGCTTCTGGACCAACCTATTTACTTGGCCGGAATCCCCATGGACGCAAGCCAAGGCAAATCTCTGTTGGACACGTTGATCACGCGCAAGAACCAAGACCGCATCGTCTCCGCGCGATTCACCTTGCGAGCAACCTACGTCTCGCCGTTTAAACATGTGAAAAAGCTCTTTTCGGACGATCCGGGGTACCTGCACCAGGATCCGGACGAGGGACGGGTTCGCATCAACACGCGGCTGGAATCACTCAACATTTACCTGGACCCCGAGCATCAGCAACTCCTCTACAGTTATCAACCGTGGTAGAAACGTCCGACGCGTGAGCCTCCGGGGATCTCTAACATCCCTCAGCGACAACATCAGCCGAACAAAGGGGTTGCAAAATGATGGGCATGCCTTTTTTGCGCTTCGTTCCTTCAAAATGGCGTTTGACGGCCAAGGTCTTACCGTTTGTCGCCCTCATCTTGAGCCTCAAGTTTTTGGCCAACCGGTACGGCGTAGAGTTCTTGACGATGAGCCCCCTGATGGGGGCGATCATCTCGGCCAATGTTTTCCTGATTGGGTTTCTCGTCTCCGGAGTCCTCGGCGACTATAAGGAGAGCGAACGTTTGCCTGGCGAGCTGGCCTGTTGTCTGGAAGCCATGGCGGATGAAGGCTCCATCGTCCTGGCGAACACCAAAAGTCCGAAAGCCAAAGCCTTCATCGACGACCTGGATTGCTTGATCAACTTGCTTTTTGCGTGGTTTGATAAAAAGGAGCGGACAGGAACGGTGTTTCGCGCCCTCTCGCACTTAAACACCCATTTTCTGGCCTTTGAGCCCCTCACCCAAGCCAATTTTATCGTTCGGATGAAGCAAGAACAAAGTGCCATTCGGCGGATCATCACGCGCATTCATACGATCCGTGAGACGAGCTTTAACCAAGCCGGGTACGCGATTGCGGAAATTATCTCCGTTATCTTGTGTGTCGGTCTTATTTTTACGCACATTTCCCCTTACCACGAGAGCGTTTTCTTTGTCGCCTTCATATCCTTTCTGCTCATTTATATGGTTTTCTTTGTCAAGGATTTGGATAATCCGTTCGAGTATTACGCGGACGCTCCTGTTGTGGATAACATCCCCCTTAAGCCCCTGATGGAGATTCAGGCACGGCTCAAAGATGTTGTCCAGGGCTAGGCCGTGAAGTCCCCCTCCGAGGAGACACCCGAGATTCATGAAAGGGCCCTGACGCTGACGCTGAAGGCGCTCGGTGAACGCGGGGACGTGGAGGTCGCGTTTACCGACCTCATCCGCACCCCTCCGACAGAAAAACGAGTCCTGGTCCCGCGCCCGGTTGCCACAGAAACGCTGGCCGCGCAGGACTCGGTCCGGGGGGCGGCGGACGCGGCCGCCTTGCGCCTGCGCTACCATGATGGGCGGCTTGCACGCCGCGCGGCTCCTGCAACCGCAGGGTCGAACGAACGTGCGCTTGTCGCGGCCCTGGAGGACGCGCGGTGCGAAGCGCTCGGGGCGAGGCACTTTCGGGGCACCGCCCGCAACGTGGGCGCGTGGCTGGAATCGCGCTTTCAAGTGCACAGTGCCGCCTTGAACGCGACCGGCGGTTTGACCCTCGGCGCGGGGCGTGAAAGCGATCCGCCCCTGGCGACGTTGGCGCATCTGTTGGCGTACAACGCTTTCGCGGACCGTTCCCCCTCCTTGCCGTCCTTGGCACGGGACCTCGCGCCGTGGAACGCGATGATCCTGGAGCGCGACGCCGAGGCGTTTGACCGTTTGCGTCGGGTTTTGGGCGACCAGGCCGCCTTCACGGTGGAGGCCCGACGGCTTGCTCGCCTAATCGCGGGTCTGGAGCCGGGCGCAACCCCCGGCACGCCCCCGCCTGCCGCAACGCCCGATCAACCGCCCGAACCGCCGCCGCCCCCTTCGGACGCGCCCGAATCCCAAGCGCCCCTTCCTGCAACCGAAGGGGCCAGCGCGGAGGACACGCCGACCGGGGGGGAGGACAGTGCCGCGACACCGGGCGAAGAACCCGGCATCTCGCAGGGCGACGGCCAATCTCCCGACGACGAAGACGGCAAGGCGCGTCTGGGGCAACGCGCCCGTGCGGGACGCGGCGCGAACACCTCGCCTGCCGGTCAACGGTTGGCCCTCTACAAACCCTTCACGACAGCGTTTGACGAGATCGCGCGGGCCGAGGATTTGTGCGCGGGGGACGATCTCGCCCGACTACGCGAGCTTTTGGACCAGCGCGCGCGGGGGATGCACGGCGTGGTGGCGCGTCTAGCCAACCGCCTGCAACGTCAACTGATGGCCCAACAAACGCGCGGGTGGGACGACGACCAAGAGGAAGGGATTCTGGACACGGGGCGTCTGACGCGGGTCATCACCTCGCCCGAGGACCCGCTGGCGTTCAAGGTGGAGCGTGAATCGCCGTTTCGGGACACGGTTGTGACGTTGCTGCTTGATAACTCGGGCTCTATGCGCGGCCGCCCGATCCTCCTGACAGCCCTCAGCGCCGATATTCTGGCCCGGACGCTGGAACGCTGCGGCGTCAAGACCGAGATTCTGGGCTTTACAACGCGATCCTGGAAAGGGGGCCGTGCCCGCGAAGAATGGCTGCAAGCGGGCCGCCCCGCCTCGCCGGGTCGCCTGAACGAGACGCGCCATATTCTCTACAAAACCGCCGACACCCCCTGGCGGCGTGCGCGGCGTAACCTGGGCCTCCTGCTCCGCGAGGGGCTGTTGAAAGAGAACATTGACGGGGAGGCGCTGCTCTGGGCCCACGGGCGGCTCGTGGCGCGGCCCGAACAGCGGCGGATCCTGATGGTGATATCGGACGGTGCGCCCGTGGACGATTCGACGCTGGCCGTCAATCCCGGCGCGTTTCTGGAAGACCACCTTCGCGCCGTGATCGCGTGGATCGAGGACACCTCGTCGGTGGAGCTTGTTGCCCTCGGGATTGGGCACGATGTCACGCGGTTCTATCGCCGTGCCGTGACGCTGACGGATCCCGAGAGCCTCGGGAGCGCGATGATCGCTCAACTCGCGGCCTTGTTTGATCCCGCGCAAGACCGTTTCGCAAGAAGGAACCCTTGACTTTTCGTAGGAAAAAAACCAGGTTCACGCCTACGCTGGTATGCGATTTGCGCATACCCTTGCAAACCCGGAGGGTTTTTGCACGTGAAGGGTAGGATGCCTCCCAAGACTCGAGGGCCGCAGCCCAGCAAGGGGCTCTGCGGAGGTTTTCGGTTGAGCGTGTTGATGGTCCTGATGGTCCTGGCCGGGTGTGGGCGGCTCTTTCCGTCGAACGCGATTGACCCGACGGGGTCGCTCACCCGCAAGGATTACCAAGGCTTGCACGAACGGGGCCCTGAACGGCTGGGGGCGGAGAAGACGAGCAAGGCTCGGGCCGAGGGCCAAGAGCCGCCGATCCCCGCCCTGCCGGTCGCGGTGTCCCCGCCCACGCCGGAACCCCTCGTGAGGGCCGGGGGTGCGTCCGCACAGCTCGGGCCTAAAGGGGCGTTCAAGCGCGTGTCCGTGACGGTGACCGAGGACGCGCCGCTCCGCAACATTTTCCTGGACCTTGCGCGGGCAGGCGGATTCAACCTTGAGATGGACACGCGGGTGCAGGGGCATGTGGTCTTCAGCGCCCACCATGAGCCGCTGGGCGAGGTCGTGGAGCGTCTTTGCGCGGCAGCAGGCCTTCGTGCGCGGTTTGAGGGGCGATTCTTGCGCATTGAGGCGGATGATCCTTATCCGCAGACGTACCCCGTGGATTACCTGAACCTGACGCGCCGCGCGTCGAACGAGATTTCCATTTCCACCAACGTGTTTGAATCCGACGTGGGCGGCGCGGGATCCAGCGGCGGCGCGAGCGGCAGTGGGCGCACCGACAACACCTCGCAATCCAAAGTTGTCGGCACGACCCAAGCGGACTTCTGGGCCGAGATGGAAAACTCCCTGACCCAGGTTCTTGCCGGAACCGCCTCCCTTTCCACGGCCGCCAACGCAGGTCCCTCCGCCGCCCCGCGCCTCAGCGTGGATCGGCAAGCGGGGCTCGTCACCGTTTTGGGGACCTCCCGGCAACACGCGGCTGTGCGGGCTTACCTAAAAGACCTGGCGCGGCGGTCCTCGGCCCAGGTGTTGATTGAGGCGCGCATTGTGGAAGTGCAGCTGGATGAAGGCTTCGAAAGCGGCATCAACTGGCGCACGCTGTTTAACGGCAGCCTGAACACGGCGGCGCGATTCGGAACCGTCGGGGCGGGCGCACCCTTCAGTACCGCGACAACGGCCGCCGATGGCATGTTTACGGCCTCGGTGGGCAAGTCGGATTTCAACGGCATTCTGAATCTTGTGCGCTCGTTCGGCACGACGCGCATTCTGTCGTCTCCGCGCCTGACGGTGCTGAATAACCAAACCGCCGTTCTCAAGGTTGCACGAAACGAGGTCTATTTTCTGACCTCCGCGCAATTTCCAACGACCGTCACGGCGGGCGGTGTCCCCATTTCGGGGACGCCCGTGTTCTCCAGCTCGCCGCGCACGGTGCCCGTCGGACTCGTCATGACGGTGCAACCCGCGATCAACACCGAGGACAACGATATTGCCCTCACGCTGCGTCCCACGATTTCGCGCATTGTCGCGTACGCCGAGGACCCCTCCATCGGCCTCAACGCGGCGCAAGCGAACGTCACCAAGCCCATCTCCTCCACCGTGCCCGTTCTGGCCGTACGAGAGATGGATTCGGTCCTGCGCCTGCACTCGGGCGAGGTCGCCGTCATGGGCGGGCTGATGCAAGACAGTTCAATCAACACCGAAAAAGGGGTGCCGCCGTTTGACACGTTTCCGGCCCTTGGGAACCTTGCCAAGTCACGTGACAACAAGGGGCAGACGACCGAGCTTGTGATCCTGCTCCGGGCCACCATCATGGACGACGCGACGCCGGACCGAGCGGACAAGGACCTGTACCGACGCTACAACCGCGACCCGCGCCCGTTGTCGTGGACGCCGTCGAACCGTTAGTT
The DNA here is from genome assembly GCA_903869345.1 of uncultured Pseudomonadota bacterium. Taxonomy (GTDB): domain Bacteria; phylum Pseudomonadota; class Alphaproteobacteria; order UBA9219; family UBA9219; genus CAIPYM01. Next base: position 22,941 of record CAIPYM010000012.1, on the reverse strand, counting down.
TTCAGGAGGACGCGATGAGAATGAACGATGGGGTGCAGGGACTGAGGCCGACAAAAGAGCCGTCACCCCGGCGAAGGCCGGGGTCCCGAGGGATTCAGGCGGCGATCGTCTCAACGGCTCGGGATCCCGGCCTTCGCCGGGATGACGGGGGAGAGGACGGGGCTAAGAAAAAAGGTCATTTTGTGCCATGCCGCCGTCTATCCTCGGTTCCCCTCTCCTCCTTCTTGCAGGGGGCGAGGGAATCCTGCCGAGGGTTTTCGCTCGTCGAGCTCTCCATCGTCCTGGTGATCATGGGGCTGATCATCGGCGGCGTGCTCACGGGCCAACAGGTCATCCAAAACGCCCGCATCACCAACGCGATCAACGCGATTCAGGGCTACCAGGCCCAATTTCAAGCCTACGCCCAAAATTACGGCGCGTTGCCAGGCGATGATCCGGGGGCAAAGGGGCGTTTTCCCAACGCCAGATTACAGACCTTAGACTCCATGGGCGATGGGTTTGTCGGGACAGGTAGCTCCTTTGACACGGATCAGACAACGGGCAGTGATGGCAAAGGCGAAAGTCGTTGGGTTTGGGCCCATCTCCGCGCCGCTGATCTTGTCAAGAATCAAGTCCAGACAACGGATGGCGCAACAACGATGGCTGTTCAACCGCCCAACCCGTTCAATGGAATCTACGGCTTCCAAAACGGTGCCTTTGGGGGCGTTTTCACAACGACCGTCTTGTGCCTCAACAAGGTTCCCTCCACCGCTGCGCAGGCGATTGATGCACGTTTGGATGACGGCAAGAGCGATTCCGGCGCGATTCAAGCAACCGCCTCGGGCAGCGGCGACGGAAAGGTCGCAGAAAGTTACGGGGCCAACCCCACCTTCACACTCTGTGTCCGGATGTAGGCCTTCCATGCGTGCGTCCCGTCTTCAGCACCGAGGATTCACGCTGGTGGAAGCGGCGATGGTGGTTGTGATCGTCGGCCTCGTTGCGGGGATGGTTTACCCGGCGATGCTCGCGCTTCGCGCATCCACGCAACGGGCCGCGACCGAGACCGCACTCCAGGGCCTCGCCCGCGCCACAGCCGCGTTCGTGACCGCGAACGGCTGCGTGCCGTGCCCGACGCCGGGTGCCGTCTCGGGCCCCGAATTTGGGCGCGTCCCTCTCGATAGCCAGGGTCTTGGCTTGCCATGCGGCGCGTGTTCCTCTCACCAAGACTGGATCAAGGGCCGTGTCCCTGAAGGAATCCCCCCTTTCATCTCGTTGGGCCTTCCCGCAAGTGCTGCACGTGACGGTTGGGGCCTATGGATCACGATGCGTGTGGACCCGGCTTTGACCGGCGCGTTCGGGGTCGCTCCACCGTTTACGCCTTGCACGACGGCGGATGTTACCGCGCACATCTGTGCGACGGTGGGAGGGAGTACAAAGGGCTTGTGCAAGTCTGGTCTCAGCAAAACTGGGGCACCTACGGTTCAACTTTCAGACAGCACCCAACAGTCCGTCCCCCCGCCTTCCGCCGCCGTTGTGTTCGTGAGCCACGGGCCGAACGGGTACGGCGCGTTTCTGGCCTCGGCGCTGTCAAACGGCCTTAACGGGGAAAGACTGTCGTTTCCTGAACCCTCTTCGGCTTCCGAAGTCTGCAACGCCGACGGCAACACGTCTTTTTGTGATTATCCCCAAGGGGCCAATTTCGACGATCGTCTCCTTTATTTTGATCGCAACGCGCTTGTGAGCTTTTTGGGCCAGGGCGCGTGTTCAACCACGTGGTGAGCCGATGACGCCCGCTCGCGCCTCTCTGGAACGCGTCCCTCGGACCGGTAAACTCCGGCACGGCATGGATGCTCCTTTTTGTCCTGCCCTCTCTACCGTCATCGCGAGCGGAGCGAAGCGATCCAGCGCAGGGCCTCTCGGCTTAGCGGAAAGATCCGATGAGGGATCGCCACGGCCCCCGTCGGGGGCCTTGCGATGACGGACAGAGGGAACAGAGCTGAAAAAAGGCCCTTTTATGCCGTGTCGCAGTCCAACGACCGCGAGGACGAGGACGACCTTCCCTTGCGTTTGGGTGCCATTCTGCGGCGCGACTTTCGTCTCAGCGATGATCATTTGCGGATTGCCCTTTACGAACAACGCCGCGCGGAGGAGCGTCTGGGCGCGGCGCTCACGCGTCTGGGGTTCATCACCGAAGACATTCTGGCCGAGGCCCTGGCGAGCCAAGCCGGGATCCCCGCCCTCGCCCCCCAGGACCTTGTCCCCGACCCGGCGTGGCTTGCGCGGGTGCCGCGTGCCGTTGCCGAACGCTGCCGCGCCCTGCCGCTGGCCCTTTGCGAGGGGCAGCTTGGGATCGCCATGACCGACCCCTTTGATGTCGTGGCCACGGATGTTTTGCGGCGCTTCTTGCCGCGGGATGTCGTCCTCGCGCCGCGGTTTGTCGCGCCGGGCTTGTTGGAGGGCGCGATCCGTCGCGCCTACGGTCCCGCCGAGGCGCTGGAATCCACGCTGCGGGAACTGGAAGGCTTCTCCGAGACCCCCGCGACGGCCGCCGCTGCAACGCACCCCATCACGCGCCTTTGCGATGAGCTGCTCGCCGAGGCCGTCGAACTGCGCGCCTCGGACCTTCACCTTGCGCCCGAAAGCGGGTGCGTCCGCGTTCGGTGCCGGGTGGACGGACGGTTGCGCCCTCTGCGGGTTCTCCACCGGGAGCACTGGCCCGCGCTGGCGCGGCGGATCAAGGCGCTCGCGGGGATGAACGCCTCGGCCACGCGCCGGATTCAGGACGGGCGGTTTCGCTTCACGAGCGCGGGCACGACGGTCGATTGCCGCGTGGCGATCATGCCGACCGTCTGGGGCGAGACGTTTGCGCTCCGCCTCTTGGACCCCCGGCACGCCTTGCGCACGTTGGAACAGTTGGGGTTTGAGGCCCCGGCGCGGGCGGCGCTGGAATCGCTGCTCGCGCGTCCGCAGGGGCTGACCCTCATCACGGGTCCCACGGGGTGCGGCAAAACGACGACGCTTTACGCGCTTTTGCACCGCCTGAGCCGGGAGGACCTGCACGTCGTCGCGCTGGAAGAGCCCGTCGAATACCCGCTTGACCTGATCCGGCAGACCCCCATTTCCGAAGCCCAAGGCCTGACGTTCGCGGCGGGCGCACGCGGGGCCTTGCGCATGGACCCCGACGTTGTGCTGATCGGCGAGATTCGCGACCCCGAGACCGCGCGCATGGCGCTCCGCGCCGCGCTGACGGGTCACCAGGTTTTCGCGACCCTGCACTGTGGCGATGCGTTCGAATCCATTCCGCGCCTGGTGGACCTCGGGCTCAGCCCTCGGATGATCGCCGGGAACCTCGCGGGCGTCGTGGGGCAACGGCTGGTCCCGCTCCTTTGCCCCGCGTGCGCGCATTCGCGCCCTGCCACGGCGGAGGAGCACGCGCTGTTGGGGCGTGACCCCGCCGAGGCCAATGTTCCCCCGATTCTGGCCGAGGCTCCGGGCTGTCCCGGCTGCCACGGGACCGGGACCCAAGGCCGCGTGGCGCTGGCCGAGGTTTTGCGCCTCACGCCCGAGATGGACGACCTGATCGCCGCCGAATCCGGGCGTGTCGCGCTTCGCGCGGCGGCGGAACGCAACGGCTTTCGGAGCCTCGCCGAGGACGGTCTTGATCGCGTCCGCACCGGCCTTGTCGCGCTTGCCGACCTCCGCCGCGTCGTGGATGTGGAGCGGGGGAGGTGGGGTTAGGGCTGGAGCGTGGTCAGTTTGCGGTAAACACCCGAAGTCATATGGCGGCTCCTTATAAGTCTCTGGAGCCACGCTGGTAACGCATCGTTGGCGCAAGATCCAACGGGTGGCCGCAAAGGAGGAAAACCGATCGCCCCGTCCAACCGGGTTCCCTGGAGAGCTTCGGCCACAGTGAACATCTCCCAATGGGGACGATAGAGTTTGACTCCCGTCATCTCAGCTCTTCGCAGATCAGAGTTCTGGAGTCGGCTTTCAAAGAAGACGCCCCCCTCCATCCTCATTCTTGGCGCTGTCATAGACGACATGTTCGCTCTTATGCACGCGACGCGGGTCAAGGTTGCGCCTGTCAGGTTAGCCCCGGACAATCTCACCCGATCAAACAAGAAAGGTGTGTCGGGCGTTCCTTGAATCCTAAGGCCGGGGGCCTGTATCCCCGACAAATCGGCCATTGTTGCATCGCCTTCCATGATCCCCATGTTTTCCATATGGGCGTCGGTGAGATCAGCGGAACACAACAAAACCTTCCCCCAGGAGCTCTCGTCGAATCGGCAACCCACAAGCGTTGAGCCCGATAGGTCGATCTCTAACATGTCGCTCTTCTTCATTTCAGCCCCGCTCCAATCGCTGTGGGGAGCAATAATCTTGATCAATATTGCCCCCAGCCAGGAGGCGTTTCGCGCCGAGCTGTCTAGCATCGTAACATTGGAAAAACACGCGTTGTGCCCTGTAGAATAATCAAGATGTACACCCGTTAAATCTGCGTCGCGCACCTCGATTCGGGCCAGCTGCGCTCCGATCAGCTTCGCCCTGTGCGCAACAACTTTTCGGCCTGTTCTGGGGTCGGGCACCAGCTGGGCCCGCTGAAGATTTGCATCTGGAGCTTGAAGGTCCGTAAGGTCGGCTCCCGCAAAGTTGGCCAGCTGGAAGTTGGCACTTGCCGCCCCAACGGGCTGCTGCCGGTGGTCCGGGCTCATGTCCGCCAGGGAAAAATCCGCTCCCATAGCCTGCAGTCCCAGGAGGACCGCCCCATTCAGCTTGGCTTCCCTAAAGCACGCTTTACGTGCCCAGGCCTGGGACAAATCAGCCCCTTGCAGGTGGGCTCCCTGAAACTCGGCATGGTAGAGTATGGCATCAATAAAATGCACCCCCATCAAACGACAATCGTCGAACTTTGTTCTGGTCAGATTCCACCCATCAAACGTGAGTCCCGTTAAGTCAAGGCCGCTCAAATCATGGCCTTCCAGCACCGAGGACGTTGGATCATGTGAAGACATAATTGCTTGAACATTTTCGCGTGTCATGGTTGCCATGTCATACATTCCCTTTTTTGTGAGAGGCCGCGATTGAAGGTGCCCAAGAAGACTTTTTTCTTCTTCATACCCCTCCTGAAATAACGCTCTGTGAGAGTATAGGACGTTGAGATGCAAAAATCTATTTATTTGCGCACCTGATTAACGGACCTTGCCAGCCGCCCCGCGCCGGGACCGACCGACAACGCCTGGTGGCGGGCCAACGTATCTGCGGGGCGCAACGTGTGTTGCGCCTTTCATCGGAGGGTCTTACCGTGATGAGCGGTCTTTTCCCCTGACGCTGAGGTGGGTTGTCGGATGGTTTCTCTCTTCTTGCAACGCCCTTTGGTCGGCTTGTTCTTCACGCCTTTGCGTCGCTGGGGGGCCGTGGGCGCGATCCTTGTGGTCGTCGGGAGTTTTGCGGGCTCTTATGCCGAGGCCAAATCGTTTGGCCGCGTCAGCACGACGCCGAAGGCTCCGGACCCCACCGTCTCGTTGGGCGATGTGCGGGACACGCTGTGGGACTTGTTGCCGCCCGTGGCGCCCCCGAACGATGAGGAGCCCGTCGACGCGACCCCTGATGCAACGGGCGCATCCTCTGACAAGCCCGGAAAAACGTCGTCGTTTTCCTTTCCGTCCCTTTTTGGCCTGGGCGATTCTTCCCCCCCCGCCCAGCGTGAGCCAACCGCGCAGGCTCCCGCTCCGAACGCGTCCACCCCCACGCCGGAAGGGATGGCGCGCGTTTCACGCCACGACGCGCCCCCTCAGCCCGAGGGGGACAAGCCCTACACGGTCTACCGTGCGCCCATGATAGGGGGGGATTCCGGCAACAACGTGCGGGTGGTGCCGTCCCGCGCGGGCCTCCAAACCGTCCGGCCGACCCTAGAGGCCGCGACCGTCCCGAGTGTTCCGTACGAATCCCCTCTGCCGACTTCCACCGTCGGCCCCCAGTTCTTTCCCGTCTTTTCCGACGGCGAGGAGGCCAAGCCCCAACTGGTGCCCGTGGCCAGCACCACGCCGCTGGAGGCCAACCATACCGCCGTTCGCACGGCCATTATCGCTTTGCCTGATCGAACGCGTGAGGCCACCGCAAGCCTTGCGCTGTTCATGACTCTGGCGCGGGCCAAGGGATCCGCCGACCAAACCTTTGTCCTCGCTCCGCAATTCCCCGTGGCGGTGGATCTGGCTCCGCTGGCCGCCTACCTGCCCGAGGGCGGGCGGGCCGTAGCGCGCTGGCCGCTGAATCCGCCGTCGGGGGGCTGGTGGGTGGGGGGTGAATCCCTGCCCATCGACTCCCTGCGGGGGAGCGTGAGCTCGTTCACGGTGCTTGATCTTCTTTTGATGTACCTGGCCGATACCCGGCGATTTCCGAACGTGCGCGAGGTGCTGATCGTCGGTCACGGCTTGGGCGCGGACCTCGCGCACCGTTACGCGGTGGTCGGGCAAGCTCCCGCGATTTTGGAATCGGCGGGGCAAAAGGTCCGGTTCGTTGTCGCCGACCCGTCGTCGTACGTGTACTTGACCCCCCTTCGGCCCGACACGCGCGGGCCCTCGTTCGCGCCTGCGGACACGGCCGCTTGCCCTGGCGTGGATGATGCCCCCTACGGGTTGGATCACCTTGGGCCCTACGCACGGCGGTTGGGGCGCAACACCCTTCGTCTGCGCTACCCTCAGCGTGCCGTCACGGTTTTGCTGAGCGGGGCGCGGCGCGACGATCCCTTTCTGGACCGTAGCTGCGCGGCTCAGGCCCAGGGCCAAGACCGCGCCCTTCGGGGCCAGAACTACGCTCGGCACCTGGTCCTCAGCTTTGGCGAGCAAGCCCTGACCGCCCAGCGGTTCGGGCTCGCACCCGACGTGGGGGGAGATAATCCCGCCGCTCTCTGGGGGTCACCGCAAGGCTTTGCCGCCCTGTGGGGGACCCCTTGGCCGACCGTCGCACCAACGGGAAGGCGCTAACTGAACAACCAAGAAGCAGGGGGTGGGATTTTAGGGAGGGACAACATTGAGCATCCCCCCCCCGAAACAAGACTGGTTTTGGCGCGTAAAGCCTGAAAGGATCCCCGCGCCGAAGGACTTCCCCGCCTTGCCTGGGTTTGCGGAACCGATTCAGGCTTTAACCCACGGGTTTCCGAAAGGGGTCCCTCTTCGCCATGCCCTATGACTCAAACCCCGGCGATTCCGGCAACCTTTCTTCCGGCGTGGCGGACAAGGGCCCGTCCTCCCGGTTTGCGGACCTGACGCAACGCGCCCGCGACGTGCTGGAGGCCGTCGTGAACACGTACGTGGCCACGGGCGCCCCCGTGGGCTCCAAGTGGCTCGCTGAACGCCTCGGCTCGGGCCTGTCGTCCGCCACCATCCGCCACGTGATGGCCGGGCTGGAAGAGCGGGGCCTTTTGCAAGCGCCGCATGTTTCGGCAGGAAGGCTCCCGACCGAAGCGGGCGTGCGGTTTTTCGTCGAGGGGCTGCTTGAAGTCGGCGCACTCGGGGAGGAGGACAAAAACTGCCTGGAGGCCCAATGCGCGGGCGCGGGGCAAAGCCTTCCCCAACGGCTCGCGCAGGCGACCAAGGCGCTGGCGGGGTTGTCCTCCCACGCAGGCCTTGTGCTGGCCCCCAAGCTGGACAGGCCCTTGCAAAAGATCGAATTCGTTGGGCTCGATTCGACGCGCGTGCTCGTGGTCTTGGTCACGGCCGACGGGCTTGTCGAAAACCGGATTCTCAGCCTGCCGCAGGGGGTGGACGCCGAGGCCCTCGTGAACGCGGGCGCATACCTCAACCGGCGGCTGGTCGGGCGGCGGCTCAGCGAGGCGCGGGGCGAGGTCGAAGAGTCCCTTCGCCGGGACCGGACCGAGCTGGACTCTCTGACGCGGCGGCTTGTGGAAGAAGGCTTGGCGGTCTGGGCTGGGGCGCAAGATCGGCCGCAGCTGCTGGTGCGCGGGCAGGCACGGCTGCTGCGGGACATGACCGCGCTGGAGGACGTGGAGCGCATCCAAAGCCTGATGGACGCCCTGGAGACCGGGGAGGCCGCCTCGCGGCTTGTGCGGGCGGTGGCCGAGGCCGAGGGCGTCCAGATTTACGTCGGCAGCGCCACGCCCCTGTTTGACCACGCGGGGTGCAGCGTGATTGTGGCCCCCTACCACGACAAGGACCGCCGCGTGATCGGCGCGGTCGGGGTCCTGGGGCCCCTGCGGATGGACTACGCGCGGGTGATCCCTCTGGTGGACTTCACGGCCCGCGTGATTGCGCGAGCGCTGGAGGGGGGGACGGCCCCCTTATAGCCAGGCCCAACACGAAATGGACGTATCTTACGAAGGCAAAGGTCTGTCACGACATTTGACAAACATCCCCGGATTCCGCTACGTGGCGAGCGTGAAAGTCCCTCGAATCTACGGCTCCTGCGAGGTGAGGGGAAGCCGTTTGTCCCGGAAGGGTGGCCGAGTGGTTAATGGCAGCAGACTGTAAATCTGCCCGCGAGAGCGTTCGCTGGTTCGAATCCAGCCCCTTCCACCATCTTTTGCCTTTTTGTCGTTGTTTTTCAGGGATAAAGGGGCTTTTCGCGTTTTTTGGGGGGAGACCAAGAGCCGACCTTCATGAAGGGGGGGCCTATTTAATCGACGGTTCTCCCCGATAAAGACATTTAACCCCGCGGCCGCACAGTCCTCAGCCCAACCTACAAAACCTTTTACAACGGAGAGTGGACGCCCCCCGTCAAGGGAAGGGCGAAAAACCGGATAGGCAAGGAATGAACCCCTGTCGCACCCCACACAGGCCCTCGGCACGCGGAACGCCTGTCTTGTTGCGAAAACGTTTTCAACTTGGTTTGGGGGGACATTTGTGCTAACGTGCGGGAAGCGCGTTGGGCAGAGGGCTCATCGGCAGGAGCGGTCCGCCGTTGCGACCCACCTTACAAGAGAAAGACGTTTTTCATGCCAGAAGTTCTTTTCACGGGTCCCGCCGGTCGTTTGGAAGGGCGCTACAGCCCTGGGCGGTCGCCCACTGCGCCCGTCGCGCTGATTCTGCATCCGCACCCTCAGCACGGTGGGACGATGAACAACAAGGTTGTTTACAACCTCTTCACCACGTTTGCCGAGCGCGATTTTGCCACGTTGCGATTCAACTTTCGGGGAGTCGGACGCAGCCAGGGTGGTTACGACCGGGGCGAAGGTGAACTGAGCGATGCCGCCGCCGCATTGGATTGGCTGCAGGCGACAAACCCCAACGCACGGGCCGCGTGGGTCGCGGGATTCTCGTTCGGCGCGTGGATCGGGATGCAACTTTTGATGCGGCGCCCCGAAATTGAATCGTTCATTTCCGTCGCTCCGCCCGCGAGCATGCTGGATTTCAGCTTCCTCGCACCTTGTCCAACCTCGGGCCTCATTCTTCATGGCGCGGTGGACGACATCGTTCCCGAGCCTTCGGTTTCAAAACTTGTCGCCAAACTCACCCATCAGCGCGGAATCGCGATTGACTACCGCGTGATCGACGGCGCGAACCACTTTTTCGGGGACCACCTGGATATTTTGACGGATTACATTGAGGACTACCTGGACCTCGCCCTTCACCAGCGGCCCGTGACCCAGCAGCCCCTCGCGATGGCGGGGTAGCTTCCAAGGCCTGGAAACCACCCCTGCCAAGGCGCTTTGGCCTAACGCCAAATCGGACCCTCAAACCTTAGTTCTTGGGACCGGACTCGGCGGGGGCCTGGAACGGGCGTCCCATGCCTTCATGCGGGCCCATCATGGGCCGCTGCTTGTTCCAGGTGCGGTGAGGGCACCCGGTTGTCACGACGCGCTCATGGCACTCTTTGCGAATTTGTTGGCACGTTTCTTTCACCTTGGGGTCAACGGGGGCAGCTTGCATGTCGGGTGAATGTCCAGGTCCCCTGCGAGGACACGTGGCGGTTTGCAGACGCTCGCGGCATTCCTTGCGAATCTGCAGACACTGCTCCCGCAGTTGGGGATCCATGGGGGGCATGGTCGCGGAGGCCGGGGGTGCGGCGGTTGTGGCGGTCGCGGGAGGTTGCGCCGGGTCCGCAGCGCGGACAGGAGTAGCCACCGCAAAGGCAAGCGACGCGGACAGAACGGCAAGAGCCGCAACGTGGGTGAACGTACGCATGGTGATGATCCTTTCAGACGAGAAGAGGAACTTGAGCTCCCCATCGGGGAGACATGGGGGCAAGCCTAAGCGGACAACATGGCGAAACCGAGGCGGCTCTTTGTGGGGGAACTGACGAGAAGACGACCCCTCCGTTCCCGCGAGTTGCGTCTATTTTGGGTTGGGGGTGGCCCTGTTCCACACGACGATGGACCAGGCCCCGCCGGATTCGGGCGCGAGGGCGCAAAGCCCCCCGGTCCGGACTTTGGCTTGCGTGCCGGGGGCTTTGCCCGTTACGAGGGCGTAGATCACGCGAAGAAGGCCGTTGCTGGTGACGGCGATGGACGTTGGCGGTTTTTCAGAAGGGGGCACCGCTGTCAGGGCCGCGTGGCGCTCGGCCAGGAAGCTCCGCACAAGGGATGAAACCTCCGCAAAAGGGGGATTCCACCCGGCGTCCTCGGGGAAAATCCCTTGGTTTTCCCAGGCCGCAAGGCCCTCGGCCCCAAACCGTTCGACAATGAGGGCGGACGACAGACCTTCCCACGCGCCATAGTCCAGTTCCCGCAAGCGCTCGTCCACCTGCCATGCCGTGCCAAGCCGTTCGCTGAGCATTTCGGCAAAACGACGCGTGCGGAGCAAGGGTCCCGCAACGATCCCCGCCGGAGGGACTTTGGCCAGCGCCGTGGTCAGAAAATCGGCGGAAGCGTGGGCTTGCGCTTCGCCTTCCTCGGTCAACGGCAAGTCCGTTTTGGCTCCGACCATGACGGGCGTTTCCCCGGCGCGAAACGTGTTGCCGTGGCGTAGGAGGATCAGGACGGGGGCGGGAAGGGGGAGGGGGAGGGCGGTTGTCATAGGAGCAAAATGCCCACCGAGGGGGCGCGGCGCAACCAATTTTTACGATCATCCATTTGACGGATTCGTAAGGGTTCAAGCACCCTTTTTGTTCAGAAGCCCCCCGGCCCTCTCTTCCAAAGGGCGAGGGAGTCGCACCGCGCATCCCTCACGACCTGCACCTGACGTTGATTGCGTGCGCATTTTATGGGAGCCACGCTCTAGCTTGCGGGACATAAAAAAGCCCGCGATCTTGAAACGCGGGCACAGTACGCCATAGGGATGTCAATACCACGCCCCGGCCTTCAACGCAAGAAAAATTTGCGAAAATCCTTGTTTTTCAAGGCGATAGGACCTGTTTTTGCCCTTCGGAGTCGCCAATCGCCAGCTCCTCCACCGGGACAAACCGGAGACCGCGATGAGCTTTGGCGTCGGGGCACCAGGATTCCAGCGCGGTGAGCGTGGCCGGAAAGGGGTGGCCGATCACGATGGCCGAGCCGCGCATTTGCGCCAGCCGTGCGGCGCGGTCGAGGTTGTGGAGCACGCTTTGGACCGTGACCTCGGACCCGCCGTCCAAAAAGAAATCGTTGGTCGCGGCACGTCCACCAAACGCGCGGACGGCTTCGGCGGCTTGGCTGGCGCGGCTGGTTCGTGAATCGAGGAAGAACACGCCCCTCGCGCGGACCGCTAGTGCGAGCCGGTGGACGCTGTCGGAATCGGCGGTGAACCGACTGCCCATGTGATTGTTGAATCCCGCGAGCTGCGGGCCGAACGGGGCCAGGGCCTCGGCAAGCCTTCGCGTAACCTCGGCGCTGGGTTGCGTGACGCGCAGAGCTCCAGGGCCCGGATCCATCGTTCCGAAGGGCTCCATCGGGACGTGCGCCAAGACCTCATGCCCCGCCGCGCGAGCTTGCGCTGCTTGGGTGCCCACATGGGGCGCGTAGGTCAAGAACGACAACGTGATCGGGAGCGGCAGGGCGCGGGTCAGCGCCGTGGACTTCAGGCCCATGTCGTCCATCACAATCGCGAGGCGCGGGCCCTCGGGGGGCTTGGGGTGTTCCGACTCGGGGGCCTGCAGCAGGAGGGTTGGTTTGTCGGGGGGAACCGTGAAAGGGATCTCGGAGGGGGCCGTCGCATGGATGGCAACGGAGGATGCCGGAACCTGGACCTTGGGCACGAGGCTTCGGGCGAGGAAAAAGGCCAGCGCTCCCACCCCAAGAGCGCCAACGATCCAACCAAGCATGCTGAAAATCGTAAGGGTGCGCGAACGTGCGCGAGGTGTCGGGGGACGAGAGCCCATCTAGGACGCGCCGATCCACGTGCGGGGATCGGTGGGCTTACCGTTTTGGCGCACCTCAAAGTGGAGCTGCGGGGTGCCGACGCCGCCCGTGTTCCCGACGGTGCCGATCATGTCCCCTTTCGCAACGACGGAATCGCGGGCGACAAGAATCCGGTCCAGATGCGCGTACGCCGTCACGACCTTATCTTCGTGCCGGATGAGGACAAGATTCCCAAGGCCTTTCATCTCGCTTCCCGCGTACACGACGATTCCGTTTCCGGCGGCGGTCACGGGTGATCCCTTGGGCGCGGCGATGTTGATGCCATCGTTCGTCAGGCCGCCCGCCTTGGGGCCGAACGTCGAGACGATGGGACCTTGCAGAGGCCACGCCAGCTTGAGCGCGGGGGGCGGAGGGGACTCCGGCGCTGCCGAAGCGGAGGCCGAGGGCGGTTTTGAATCCAAGACAGGCTGTGCCGACTGAACGGTCGTCAGAAGCGGCTTGTCGGTGGGAGGCGTTTCCGTGGGCGCAGCGGGAAGAGTCAAAGCCGGAGCGACGGGGGCCGTGGCTCCGGCGGTTCCTCCGAGCGGGGCCAGGGGGGGTAGGTCTGTGCGCTCGACGTCATCCCGAGGAACAGGAGGAAGGGACAGGGCTCCATCGTCCCTGGGTTCTTCGGGTTTTCGGGGTAAAACGAGACGTTGCCCCATACGCAGCGCGAACGGGGCTTTGAGGTGGTTGATGGCAATCAAATCGCTCATGGCCACATCATGCTTGCGGGCGATGGCGTAGACGTTTTGACCGGCGGCGACGGTGATTTCCTCTCCCGGCGTCAGCGATTCGGCGGAAGGGATGCCACGCGGCGACGGGGGACGCCCCAGCGTGCATCCCGCCAAAGCGACGCTCATCACCATCACGGACAGGGCGGTAACAAGTCTCATCAGGTCTCTCGCGAAAGAGCGGGGCCGGGGATCACCTCCATCCCCCCCATGTACGGACGAAGGGCGGGAGGAAGAACGATGGACCCGTCGGGCTCTTGGAAGTTTTCCATCACGGCAATCAGGCACCGTCCGACCGCAACGCCCGAGCCGTTCAGCGTGTGAACAAACGTGGAGGTTTTGTCACCCGCCGCACGGCAGCGCGCATTCATGCGCCGTGCTTGGAAATCGCCACAGGTGGAGCAACTGGAAATCTCACGGTAGAGATTCTGACTCGGCATCCACACTTCGATGTCGTACGTCTTGCGCGACGCAAACCCCATGTCCCCTGTGCACAGAACAACGGTTCGGAACGGCAGCCCGAGGCGTTTCAAAACCGTCTCGGCGCAGGCCGTCATGCGCTCGTGCTCCTCGGCCGACTGTTCGGGGGCGGTGATGCTGACCATTTCAACTTTGTAGAACTGATGTTGGCGGAGCATGCCGCGCGTGTCGCGCCCCGCCGCGCCCGCTTCCGCGCGAAAACAAGCGGTGAGCGCCGTGAATCGCCGGGGGAGGGATTCGCGCTCGAGCAGACTCTCACGCACGAGGTTCGTCAGCGGCACTTCGGCGGTCGGGATTAGCCACATTCCCGACGTTGTCTGAAACTGGTCCTCGGCGAATTTCGGCAATTGCGCCGTGCCGTACATGATCTCCTCGCGCACCATGAGCGGCGGTGAGACTTCGGTGTACCCGAACTCGGTCGTGTGCAGGTCCAGCATGAACGCGCCGAGCGCCCGCTCCAGCTTGGCCAGGGGCCCTTTGAGGATCGTGAATCGTGCCCCCGAAAGACGCGCGGCGGCTTCGAAATCCATGAATCCCGATTCTTCGCCCAGCGCTTCGTGTGAACGTGCACTGTTGAGAAGGCGCGGCGATCCAACCCGGCGAATTTCCACGTTCGCGGACTCGTCGGGTCCGTCGGGAACCTCGGGAAGGGGGATGTTGGGAATCTCGGCGAGGCGGGCGTCAAGCCGGACGCCCAGGACCTTGGCTTTCTCTTCCATTTCGGCCATCGCGTCTTTCAGATGGGCGACTTCCCGCAAGGCCTCGCTTGCGTTCTTCCCGGCTTTTTTCAACGCGCCGATGGTTTGCGAAAGATCGTTGCGCTGGGCCTGGGCTTCTTGCAGGGACGTCAGGGCCGCGCGGTGGTCGGAATCCAGCGCGAGGACGTTCGCTGAGCAGGGCGCAAGCCCCCGCCGGGCAAGACCAGCATCAAAAGCGGCGGGATCGGCGCGAAGGGCGCGAAGGTCGTGCATCAACGACTCCAGAAGGGAAACGGGAGGATAAAAACAAAACTTCGTGTCTTTTCTAGGGCCGGGTCCTTGCGCGAGTCCAGAGGCGAAAGTCCATAAGAGGTCCTTGTACCCCCCCGTCGTCGTCCCGGCGAAGGCCGAGACCTCGAGACGTTGGGGAAGAGCGTGAGGAATCCCCTGGGACTCCGGCTTTCGCCGGGGTGACGCAGGATGGAGAGCGGGCGATTAAACGCCCTGCAGCCCCAGCACGTCGTCCATGCCGTACAATCGGCCGGGAGTCGGGTGATCCGCGAGCCAAAGGGCGGCCGTGAGAGCCCCTCTTGCGAAGACATCGCGGTCCGTGACGCTGTGGGCAATCGTGATCACCTCGTGGGCCCCGACAAACGCCACTTCGTGCTCCCCGACGACCGATCCTGCATGGAGATCCGCGAACTGTGGAGCGTGAACGCCCCCGTTTCCTGCAACCACCGCCTCGCCCAATGTTTTGGCCGTGCCCGAGGGCCGGTCTTTTTTCCAACGGTGATGGCGACCCAAAATGGTGACGTCGTAGTCATGGGGGGCGAGCAGCCGCGCGGCTTCGTGAGCCAGTTTTTTCACAACGGCCAGCGAAAGGCTCGTGTTGGAGGCGTACAAGACGGGCACGCGCGCTGCGGCTTCGGCCAAGGCCGTTCGAGCGGCCTCATCGAGCCCCGTCGTGCCACACACAAAGGCCTTGCCGTACCGCACAGCCGCCGCCGCGTTTCCTGCCGTGGCTTGGGGGGAGGAGACGTCCACCACAACATCGCACACGGGGAAAAGCTCGTCAGGGTTGGTTGTGATGAGCACACCAGGGATCGGCGGGGCGACGTTCTTTCGCACAACCCCACCACTGAGGCTCCAGTGCATGTCCTCAAGGGCCAAGCGCCCAATGGCTTGGCCCATGCGTCCCGCGTAACCGATGATCCCAAGAGCGTAGGGCATGACAAGACCTTTCAGGGGCCGAAGACAAATGCTCAAACAACCCGCCGTCTCTTCCTCCGTCGTCCCGGCGAAGGCCGGGACCTCGAGACGCTAGGGAGGGCGGGGACGAATCCCCCGAGACCCCGGCTTTCGCCGGGGTGACGGCTCTGTGTTACTGCCCCCGCCTAGCGGTTGTTGCCCATCAGATTGAGGAGAAACTGAAAGGCGTTGATGAAGTTCAGGTAGAGGTTCAGCGCCCCCAGGACCGCCAGTTTGTTGTTGGCCTCGGCCCCCCAATTTTCGGCGTAGGTCTGCTTGATGCGCTGCACGTCATACGCCGTGAGGCCCGTGAAAATCCCGACGCCCAGGACCGAGACGATCCACTGCATCATGCTGGATCCCAGGAACAGGTTGACCAGCATGGCCAGGAACAGCCCAAGGACCCCCATCATCAGGAACGATCCGAACCGGCTGAGGTCGGACTTGGTCGTGTAGCCCCAAAGACTCATGATCCCGAACGTTCCCGCCGTGATGAAGAACGCCCGCGCGATGCTCGCCCCCGTGAACACCAGAAACACCGAGGCCATGGACAGGCCCATGGCGGCACAAAAACACCAGAACAGCGTCTGGGCGCGGGAGGCGGTGATGCTGGCCATTTTAAAATTCATGTAGAAAATGAACGCGAAGGGCGCGAGCATGGCGACCCATTTCAGCGGCGTGCCGAAAATGAAGGCCGCGAGGGGTGTGTTGGCCACGAGGAACGCAACGGCCCCGGTGATGGCTAAACCGCCGCCCATGTACTGAAACACGCGTTGCATATGGGCGCGGAGACCTGCGTCGTAAACGCTGCGGTCGGCGCTGCTGACAACACTGGTGCGAAACATCGGCTCCATGAGGTTTGCCTCCCTACGTTCGTTGGATAAGTGACCCTTCTACCTCCTTATCATAGGAGCCCCGCGTGCTGCGTTCAAGGGACGTTTTTCACTCTGGCGTCTCGGGGGCTTGGCGAAGCAAGGGAAAAAGAATCACGCCCCCGCCCGCGTCTACAGGTGCGCGAACGTCAGCGTGGCGGCGGTGTCGTGCACGTCCACATGGACCCAGGCTCCCACGGGCAGTGTCGTGAGGCGCACGCTGTGCCCGCAGGGAAATCCGAACGCCAGGGGCAGGGTTTTGGGCACGTAGGCCTCCACGATCGTCCGCAAGTCGCGCCCGTAGGGTTGCTCGTCGGGCAGAGCGCGTCCCGTCTCGCCGTCCAGAAGGCCGGTCGCCTCCCCGACAAGAACAGCGCGGACGCCTTCAAACTTTCCGGCCAGGGCGAAATGCTGCAAGGCACGGTCGATTTTGTAGAGCGGCTCGTCGGTGTCCTCCAGAAAGAGGATCGCCTGCTCGCCTGACCAATCGTAGGGCGTGCCGATGAGGGTCTGCAGCAGCGTGATGTTCCCGCCCACAAGAATCCCCTCGGCCCGCCCCTCGCGTGTGTCCCGAAGGCCGTCGTAACCCATCTTCAGACCCGCCCCTTTGCGCCGAGGGGGGCCGATCAACGTCAACAGATCGTCCAAGAGGCGCGGGTCCGCCTCGGCCTCCACCAGCGTCACACCCATCGGGCCGTGGTACGTCACAAACCCGCTCAAGCGGCGAATCGCCTGGACAAGAACCGTCGCATCCGAGAACCCGACGAACGGCTTGGGACTCGCGGCGATGAAGTCATACTTCAGGCGTTTCAGCAGAGGCAGGGCCCCGGTGCCTCCGCGCGCGCACATCACGGCGTCAATCGTGGGGTCCGCAAACATGTCCATCAGGGCCTCGGCTCGCGCGGCGTCACTGCCGGCCAGCTGCCCGTCGCGGAGGTAGACCTGCGGGTGCGTGACGACCGTGTACCCGCGCTCCTCCAAGAGCGCCACTGTACCGTCCACAACCGCCGGGTCCGGCCAACGTCCAGGGGCTATCAGGCCGACGGTCCCCCCTTTTTTGAGGGGAGGGGGAAACGGCGCGGGCAGGAGCGGGGCGAACATGATGGCCGCCACTTTAGCAGTCGTTCCTTTCAACGTCATCCCGTCGAAAGCCGGGACGTGGGGGGGGATATACTGCAACATGGACGGGATTTTCCTTCCTGTCCTCTCCTCCGTCCTCGCGAGCGGAGCGATCCAGCTCACAACCTTTTGGGCTAACGGAAAGGGCCGGAGATGGATGGTGTCGTCCCCTTCGGGGACTCACAAGGGCGAATTTTGAGTCTTTATTTGCATGAAAATGTGATACTATGAATTGTCAGCCATACAATGGCCATCAGCGACTAGAAACAGGAGGTCACCATGCTGGTTACTGCCGAAATAATAGATAAAATAGGTCAAGACGTTCAATCAGCCTATCCGGCGCGAAACCCGTGGGGGTTGTTGCCACGTATCATCAGTGAACTTTCGCAACAGAGCGCCTCAGACCAGGTGCAGAGCGCGTATTGTGCACTGTTGTCTCAGCCTGTAGAGGCTGGTGCAACGTTGTTGGACGAATTAGATGTTCCTGCATTGGGGTCGAGCGATGGGACGGTTCAGTGGGGGGCCATGGTGTCTGCCGCCAAGCAGGTTGGGGCGGAGTTGACTGCACATCGGCAGGCACTCAAGGCGGATGGAAGCGCTGCACTCAACAACCCTGACCTTGTGGCAGCTTGGGTACAAAGCATGGAGGAGACAGTGGCGAGCCACTTTGGAGGAGAATACCCTGAAGGGATTAATAACCTGCCGGGCCTCATGTTTGGGCGAATGATGAGCTCACCGGGACAGAGAGAGAAACTTGATCAGGTATGTAAGCTTTTGGACGCTCGCCTCGACTGAAGGACGGGGGCGGAGCCGAAAAAATCGTCCTTCCGGCGAAAGCCGGAATCCCGAGGGCGTTCTTTGCGCTCTCTCCGCCTCTCGAGGTCCCGGCTTTCGCCGGGACGACGGGCACCATCTCTGCGTTCAACCAGAGTGGATGACGATGGAAGGAAAGAAGACGGTGTTTAGTTCCGGCTCTTATCCACCAATTTTCCGCGCGTGATCCAGGGCATCATGCTGCGAAGGCGAGCGCCGACGTCTTCGATCGGGTGCGCGGCCTGGCGGCGGCGGGTGGCTTTAAACTCCGGCTGCCCCACGGCGTTTTCCGTCATCCACTCGCGCACAAACTGGCCCGATTGAATCTCGGCAAGAATCTTGCGCATCTCGGCCTTTGTTTTGTCCGTGATGAGTCGCTTGCCGCGCGTGTAGTCCCCGTACTCGGCGGTGTTGGAAATCGAATACCGCATGTTCGCGATTCCGCCTTCGTAGATCAGGTCCACGATCAGCTTCACCTCGTGCAGGCATTCGAAATACGCCATCTCCGGCTCGTACCCGGCCTCCACAAGCGTCTCGAACCCCGCCTGGATCAACGCGGAAAGCCCGCCGCACAGAACGGCCTGTTCGCCGAACAGGTCGGTTTCACATTCCTCGCGGAACGTGGTCTCAATGATCCCCGACCGGCCGCCGCCGATTCCCGCCGCGTACGAAAGCCCGAGCGCCTTGCCCTGGCCCGTCGCGTCCTGATGCACGGCAATGAGGCACGGCACGCCGCCGCCTTTTTCGTATTCACCGCGCACCGTGTGGCCGGGGCCCTTGGGCGCGACCATGAACACGTCCAGATCCGCGCGGGGCTCGATCTGGTTGAAGTGAATGCTGAGCCCATGCGCAAACGCCAGGGCCGCGCCTTTCTTGAGGTTCGGCGCGAGGGATTCGCGGTAAAGGGCCCCTTGGCCCTCGTCGGGAGTCAGGATCATCACCACGTCGGCCCAGGCCGCTGCCTCGGCGGGGGGCAGGACCTTAAATTGCGCCTTCTTAGCCTTGTCCGCGCTCGCACTGTCGGGGCGCAAACCAATGACAATGTCCCGCACGCCGCTGTCGCGCAGGTTCAGCGCGTGCGCATGGCCTTGGCTGCCGTAGCCGATGATAGCGACTTTGCGTTTCGTGATCAGGGTGGGGTCGGTGTCTTTGTCGTAGTAAAGGCGCATGAAAAAACTCCCTCGCGTGGTGGAACCGCTGCCGAACAAGCCGCGGGGGGGCTCCTGGGTAAGGCCCCCCGGTTGACGGAAAGCCCTTCTATAGCGCAACCCGCGCGGGACGCCAAACGTCCGCGCAAACGGAACGCGAGATTGTTTGTTCCCGTCGCGCTCTTTGGGCTAGAGTGGGGTTTCCGGCAAGGTTTTCCGACGAGGACGCCATGGGCGAGTACGTGGACATTTTGATTTATGCGTTGGTGGCCGTTCTGGTGCTGGGGCGGCTTTGGACCCTTTTGGGCCGTCGCCGGGAGGACGAATCCCAGCGACCCAACCCTTTTGCCGCGCCGCCCGAAGCGCCTCCCCCTCCGCCGACGACGCAAAGTCCTGCACCGGGGGAGGACTCGGCGGAGGCGATCGGGGCATCCCATGCCGCTCTGGATTCCGCGGTTCCGAACAAAGCGCTCACGTACGAGGTGGCGCCGACGTCCTTGGCCGGGGTTCTTTTGCAGATCAAGGCGGTGGACGCGACGTTTGCCGAAAAACCCTTTTTGGCGGGGGCGAAGGCGGCGTTTGGGCTGATTGTGGACTCGTTTGCCAAAGGGGACCACGAGCGGCTCGAACGCCTGGTGGCCCCCGATGTGTTTGCGCGATTCAAACAGGCGCTGGAGGACCGGCTCGCCGCGCAGCAGACGCAAGAAAGCCGCATTGAACGTCTGACGGACGCCTCGTTAACCGCCGCGCGGCTCGACGGGACACGCGCCTTCTTGACGGTGGATTTCACAAGCCATCAGGTCAACGTGACACGGGACGCTGAGGGCCGCGTGGTGGCGGGCGATCCAGACCACCCCGAGGAAGTCCGCGACGTGTGGGTGTTCGCGCGCGATCTCGCGTCCCACGATCCCAACTGGCAGTTGGTTGAGACCCGGTCGTGAGCCTGGGGCGTCTTGCTCTTTTCGGCATTCTCGCAAGCCTTCTTGCGGGGTGCGCCTGGATGCCTTCGACGTGGGAGCCGATCGCGTTCGCCACCCTTCCGGGCTGGCAGGACGACCGGCAGAGCGAGGCGCTGGGGGCGTTCGTTCAATCCTGCGGTGTGCAGGGCACGCGGGACCCGTGGCGGAACGTGTGCGCGGCGGCGGCGGAAGTTCCCCCCGGAGATGACTGTGCTGCACGGACGTTTTTTGAAACGTGGTTTACCCCGTATGCCCTGGACCCTCCGGAAGACGGCCTGTTCACCGGGTACTATGAGCCCCTGTTGCAGGGATCACGGACCCGCCACGGGCGTTATCAAACACCGCTGTGGGGGGTGCCGCGCGACCTGGCCTCGGGGAGCGAGCGGCGCGATTCGTACGACGATCGTGCGGCCATTGCGCGAGGCTCTTTGCACGGACGCGCCAAGCCCTTGGTGTGGGTCGATGATCCGATTGCGGCGTTCTTTCTGGAGGTCCAGGGCTCGGGCCGTGTGAAGTTGGACACGGGCGCGACGGTGCGTCTGGGGTACGCGGCGCAGAACGGGCACCCTTACGTGTCCATCGGGCGCGCGCTGGCCGACGCGGGCGCGATCGATCGTCCTGTGACGATGGACAAAATTATTGCGTGGCTTCGCGCTCACCCGGCGGAGCGGCAA
Source organism: uncultured Pseudomonadota bacterium (assembly GCA_903869345.1). Lineage (GTDB taxonomy): Bacteria > Pseudomonadota > Alphaproteobacteria > UBA9219 > UBA9219 > CAIPYM01. The sequence continues at coordinate 1,949 of CAIPYM010000012.1, read as the reverse complement.
GATGTTCTGGACCTCAACCCCTCGGTGGTGTTTTTCCGTGTGGTGGACACCCCCCCGAACGTGGGCCCCCTGGGGGCGCAGGGCGTTCCCCTCACGCCGGGGCGCAGCGTGGCCGTGGATCCGTCGTGGCCGTTGGGTACGCCGCTGTGGTTGAGGTTGGGCGACGGACGCCCGTGGCCCGAGTCCTCCCGCTTGGTCATCGCCCAAGACCGAGGGGGTGCTATTCGCGGGCGCATACGCGGGGACATTTTCCTGGGCACGGGGCCCGAAGCCGGAGCCCTCGCGGGCGTCCTCCAAGCCCGAGGGGGGTATGTCAAGCTGGTGCCACGGATATAGCCCTGTCGCCCCTTGCCTCGGCCTTGGACCTACGCGGCGGGGTGGGGTATCCTTGGCCTTGCCCCTTGCGTTGCTGGGGGACGCACTCCCGTTTCCGTTCCGAAGCTCATGATCCTGATCGCCCTTCAAATGCTCGTCGGAGATCGCGGCAAATACATGGCGATGATCATCGGGATCACGTTCGCTTCGCTGATCATGACGCAGCAGCCCGCGATTTTCTGGGGCCTCATGAATCGCACGTACGGGTTTATGAGCAACCTGGAGCTCGCGGACATCTGGGTCATGGACCCCACGGTGGAGTTCATCGAAGAGTTTAAGCCCCTGCGCGATACGGAACTTCAGCGTGTGCGCGGCGTTGCGGGCGTCGCGTGGGCCGTGCCGTTGTTCAAGGGCATGCAGACCGCACTCATGCCCGACGGGTCGCGCAAGTCCTTGGACCTCACCGGCCTCGACGACGCGACACTGATCGGTGCGCCGCGAGTCATCACCGCAGGCCGCCTGGAGGACCTGCGCCGCGAAGATGGCATCATCGTGGATCAAGACGCCGCCGAGCATCGTTTTCGTCAAACGTTTGCGGATGGGACCTCGCGTCCGCTCCAAATCGGGGACGTGATGGAGATCAACGACCGACGCGCTCTTGTGGTGGGGCTCGCCAAGGTGCACCCGTCGTTCACGACCTTCCCGCAAGCGTTCACGACGTACAGCCGCGCCCTGGGGTTTATGCCCTCCACGCGGCGGGTCCTGAGCTACATTCTTGTGAAAGCCAAGCCGGGCGTTCCCCTGGTGGATGTAGCGCGGGCGCTGGAAAGCTCCACGGGGCTCGCCGCTTACACGCGCCAACGTTTTGCGGACATGAACTGGGATTATTGGGCCACCAACACGGGCATTCCCATCAATTTCGGAATCTCGGTGCTCCTCGGGTTTTTGGTCGGCGCGGTGATCGCAGGCCAGAGTTTCCTGAACTTTGTGCGCGAGAGCATGCGGGCCTTTGGCACGTTGAAAGCCATGGGCCTGCGGAACGCCACGCTGACGCGCATGGTCCTGGTTCAAGCGGGAGTCGTCGGCGGGATCGGGTATGGCCTCGGCGTGGGGTTGTCGGCCTTGTTCGGAATCGCCATGCGCGGCAACACGGCGCTGGCGTTTTATCTGCCGTGGTCCCTTTTGGCCACGAGCGCGGGCGGCGTGTTGCTGATCGTGGGTTTCGCGGCCCTCTTTGGTCTTCGCAAAGTCCTCCGCCTTGATCCCGCGACGGTGTTCCGGAGCTAGCGCGCGACGTGGATATCCTGCGGCACGGCAGGGGTTCTCTCGTGTTGTCGCCTGTCGTCGTCCCGGCGAAGGAGAAGACGGAACCACAAAAATCGTCATTCCGGCGCAAGCCGGAATTCCGAGGGAATCATCCGCGCACTCTATAGCTCGACTCACATAAAATGAGCGTGGAATCAGATGAAGAACCGACCTCGAAGGAGGTGCGGTGCAACTCCCTCTCCCCTTGTGGGAGAGGGCCGGGGTGAGGGGTTCCTGAACAAAAAGCGTGTTGAACTCCTACGAATCCCTTGTTTTTTACGACCCCTCACCCTAACCCTCTCCCTCAAGGGGAGAGGGAACACCGCCGT